>NZ_JAKSYQ010000107.1:0-736 GCF_022829665.1 Methylobacterium sp. E-041
TGTACGTGTTGAGCACGGGCTGTCAGTGGCGGGCCTTGCCGACGGATATGCTGGCCCGCAGCACGGTCTACGGCTACTTCGACCTGCGGGACTACGATGGCACGCTGATGCGCATCCATCCCGCGCTGTTCGTGCGGTGCCGGGAGCAGGCGAGACGCGAGGCGAGTCCGACAGCGGCGATCTTCGATACTTAGAGCGTCAAGGCCGCGGAAAAGGGGGGCGATTGATCCGTCCAACTTCGACATGGGCAAGACGATCAAAGGGAAGAAACGCTACATCCTCGTCGACACCCAGGGCCTGCTGATGCACGCCCTGGTGCATTCAGCCAGCGTGCAGGACTGCGACGGCGGGGTGTGGGAGATGGCCACCCTGTTCGGCCTCTATCCGTTCCTGCTCAAGCTCTACGCCGACGGCGGCTATCAGGGACCGCGCTTCCAGGCCGGACTACGTCGCGCCTGGCGAGGGGTCGATGTCGCGATCGTCGAGCGATCCGATCAGGCCGATGCCATCACGGTGCAAGGCTTCACCGTGCTGCCAAATCACTGGATCGTCGATCATTCGACAAGCTCAGGATGAGAGTACCCCCGCCTGGCTGAACTGCTGCCGCCGCCTTACCAAGGACTGGGAATGCCAAAGCCGAAAGGCCTTGGCATTCCTCGACTGGGTCTCCGTGCGTCCCTTGATCCGTAAGCTCTGCCAAAATGCAAATGATTCCGGATAGACTTTGAGACCTGCA
>NZ_JAKSYQ010000110.1:0-1163 GCF_022829665.1 Methylobacterium sp. E-041
CTTCGTGAGCGCCTACAATTTTGGCCGCCGCCTGAAGACCCTGCGGGGTCTCACGCCCTACGAGGCCATCTGCAAAGCATGGTCCGCCGAGCCCGGTCGCTTCAGGTCAAACCCGCTCCACCAAATGCCGGGACCAAACATCTAGACGAAGTAGCACCTACAAGGACACCGCGCCGCAGTGCAGCAACGAATTTCGTTGCTACTTACGTAGTCCCTGGCCACAGCTTCCTTAACGAAAATGGGGGAGGATGCGGGAATGCATCTCACATTCAACACCGCGATCCTGCTCAGCACCGTTTGGCTTGTCGGCATCGTCGAGTTCGCGGCTTGGTGCCATGAGGCCCCTGAGGCTGGTGTGTCAGGCGAATAGACCGATCAACTTCATCAAGGCCCACCACGTCGCATAGCCCCACAAGGCGATGGTGACGAAAAAAACACCATGATCAGCGCAAGCGCCGCCCACGTCGCTACGCGTTCACGAAGGCGCTCCGGCGGCGTAGCCTCATCGGGCTCGAACAAGCCTTCAAATTCAGGGCTCATGGCTTTGACCATCGGCACACGGCATCTCGCTTTGAAGCTGAGACGCTTCGGTGCCCTAAACGCACTGGCCCTTAAAACCGTTCAAGTTGCATAGATCTCTTCCGTGACCGCAGCTTTGATGGCTGCTGGCCTCCTCAATTGATCGTTCGTCTGATTGGGCCTAGCATGCCAAGAGGATTTTGCTCGTCGGCCTGACCGCCCGCCGGGGTGCGGTTGTCGAGACAGCCGCTCGCCGCTACAGCGCGCCATGGAAAAGCTCGATGCCCTCCTAGACCGCCTCAAAGCTCGCCAATGCGTCCTCATCATGGAAGCGGCGCAGTACGACACGATGCCAGCCGACAGCACGCTGAAGCGGATCGCCGAGCTTGAGAATGCGATTGCAGCTGTTGAGGCCGTGGCGGACGAACAGCGAAGCCATCGGCGGCAGTAGGTCCCGGTAGGACAGCCGTAGGGATAGGGTCGTCGAGCTGTGCTGCGACCGCATCGAGACATGCGTGATGCGACGACGCTCGACCCGATCAACGCGCTGGCATGGGAGCAGCGCTGAGGCGACGCCACCAAGAACGACGGCTTCTACGATCTCGGCAAAGCGCCTGCGGTAAGCGCTTGGTGGAGGCTCGGCG
>NZ_JAKSYQ010000264.1:0-329 GCF_022829665.1 Methylobacterium sp. E-041
TCAGCTCGGGGGCGACCTCGGTCACGACCCGGACGCGGCCGTGGGCGGAGAGCGCCGCGAGATCGGCGAGTTCCGCCAGGACCGGGGCCAGCGCGAACGCGCGGCTGCGCGGCGTGCGCCCGGCGGCGCCGCCCGAAGCCAGCGTCGCCCCGCCGAAGCGGAACGCCCCCCCCCGCGTCGCGACGAGGCGCCGCGCCCCGCGCCGCACCGTAGGGTCCGCGGTTTCCTCCAGCCGGTCGCCGAGCCACGGCGCTCCGGTCAGCCGGGTGCCCCGCTCTGTGTTTATTTTTGCGGACCCGGGCCCCAGCCACGCGGCACAGCGGCCCTGG
>NZ_JAKSYQ010000292.1:0-189351 GCF_022829665.1 Methylobacterium sp. E-041
TGGTCGTCCCACTGTTGGCGATCTGGAACTGGCCGGTGAACAGGCCGCGCACCGCGTTCTGGACGGTGCGGTCGAAGTTCTGGCCGGCCCAGATCACGAACGCGATCTGGATGATCGCGCCGACCAGCGCCAGGAAGGGCAACGACACGAGGGCGAACTCGACCGCGGCGGCCCCCTCGGCGGCGGCGGCGAACGTGCGGATCGGTGACGGGCGAAATGCGCGGACGAGGCGGCGAGGCATGACACCTGAGGCGGATGAGATACGTTATTCAGACGCTATCCACCCGAAGATCTAAACCAAAGTTGAATCGCCCTACCAACCCTAGATGACATCCTGCGGCGTCATCGCGACATGAGCACAACCCTCGGTCGCACGGAACGCCCCCTCATCTAGGACAATAAGGCGATCGGCCGGGATAAAGACTTGCGGAGAGCGGCGCATCATGTCGGCCGGGAAAAAATGACTTTCCGCCGTTCGCGATCTGCTCGATCCGTGAGCGACGATGCTTTGGAACCCGGAACGAAAAAGGCCCCGGATGCGTGATCCGGGGCCTTCACAATATCAGGAGCAAGGCCCGACGGCGCCCGGCGGGCGGGTGCTGCCTAGAACGGGATGTCGTCGTCGAGGTCGTAGTTGCCGCGCGAACCGCCGCCACCGCCCGCGGGCGCCGGGGGCTGACGCCGCTCGCTGCCGCCCTGGGAACGGCCACCGCCATACTCGCCGCCGCCGCCGCCGCGGCTGACCTGGCCGCCGCCCTCGTCGTCGGCCGCCATCTCGCCACCGCCGCCGCGCCCGTCGAGAATCGTCATCTCGCCGCGGAAGCGCTGGAGCACCACCTCGGTGGTGTACTTCTCGACGCCGGAATTGTCGGTCCACTTCCGGGTCTGGAGCTGGCCCTCGATGTAGACCTTCGAGCCCTTGCGCAGGTACTGCTCGGCCACGCGGGCGAGGTTCTCGTTGTAGATCACGACCGAGTGCCACTCGGTCTTCTCCTTGCGCTCGCCCGACGCCTTGTCCTTCCACGACTCGGAGGTCGCGAGGCGCAGGTTGACCACCGGATCGCCGGAGCCGAGGCGGCGCGTCTCGGGATCGCGCCCGAGATTGCCCACCAGAATGACCTTGTTGACGCTGCCCGCCATCGCTCTCTCCTTCGCCGTCGGATCTCACAGGGCTCGGTCCGGCCGAACCCGCGGGTGCTCTTCATGAGCCTCGGGACGAGCCCGGGCAACCGGCGCAGCGGCGCTTGTCCCCATCACCCAAACGCGGCGCCGGCCTCCTGTGTTCTATCTTTGTTCCGATTACGCGGCAAGCCGGTGCCGCATCGCGCGGCGCCGGCTGCGAAGTCCCGCTCAGGCGACGTGGACGATGAGCTTGCCGAAGTTGCGGCCCTTCAGCAGGCCGATGAAGGCCTCGGGCGCGTTCTCCAGGCCCTCGACCACGTCCTCGCGGTACTTCACCGATCCATCCGCGATCCAGCCGCCGACCTCCCGCTCGAAGGCGTCGATCTGGCTCGCGAAATCCCAGACGATGAAGCCCTGGATCCGCAGGCGCTTGGTCAGCACCGCGCGCATCAGCAGCGGCGACCGGTCGGGGCCAAGCGGTAGCTCGGTGGCGTTGTAGCCGGCGATCAGGCCGCAGACCGGCATGCGCGCGAAGTCGTTGAGCAGCGGCAGCACCGCCTCGAAGACCGCGCCGCCGACGTTCTCGAAGTAGACGTCGATGCCCTTCGGGCAGGCGGCGGCCAGCGCACCGGGCAGGTCGTCGGAGCGATGGTCGACCGCGGCGTCGAAGCCGAGCTCGCGCGTGAGGTAGGCGCACTTCTCGGGGCCGCCCGCGATGCCGACGGCGCGCGCACCCTTGAGCTTGGCGATCTGCCCGACGAGCGATCCCACCGGCCCGGCGGCGGCGGCCACCACCACGGTCTCGCCGGGCTTCGGCTCGCCGATGTTGAGGAGCCCGGTATAGGCGGTCATGCCGGGCATGCCGAGGACGCCGAGCGCCGTCGTCGGCGGTGCGACCGCGGGATCGACCTTTCGCAGGCCCTTGCCGTCGGACACCGAGAAATCCTGCCATCCGCCGAAGGCCTGGACCAGGGTTCCGATGGGGAAGTCCGGGTGCTCGGAGCGCATCACCTCGCTCACCGTCCCGCCGGTCATCGGCTCGCCGATGCCGACCGGCTGCGCGTAGGATTTCGCCGCGCTCATCCGGCCGCGCATGTAAGGGTCGAGCGAGAGCCAGCGTGTGCGCAGCAGGATCTCGCCGGCGCGCGGCGTCGGGACGACGGCCTCCTCGAGGCGGAAGTTCTGCAAGGTCGGCTCGCCGTGCGGACGCGCGGCGAGGACGATGCGGCGGTTCTTGGCGGCCATGCCGGGTCTCCGTGAGGGTCGAGGATCGATCGGCCTATCATGTCGCAGCGGCGAGGCCCGATGTCACCGTCGCGCGCGTTCCGCGTTGCCCGATCGAACCGATCCCCAAACACGAGAGCAACCGCATGCGCGTCGGATCCGGCCTCGCCCTCGCCATCGCGTCGATCGCCCTCGCCGGCCAGGCCGCCGCAGCGCAGGACCCGCTGGCGCGCTATCGCCAGGCGTCGCGCGTGCTCGTCCTGTCCGCCCCGGATGCCGACGATCGCCGGCTCGCCGAGCAGCGCGCCGCCGTCGAGGCGGCGCGTGCCGGGTTCGGCGAGCGGGATCTCGTGGTGGTCGAGGCGGTGGGCGAAGGGGAAAGCGCCGCGGCGATCCGGCGGCAGCTGCGCCTTCCGGCCGACGCGTTCCGCGCGGTGCTCGTCGGCAAGGACGGCGGCGCCAAGATCACGGCGGCGGAGCCGATCCCGGCGCTGCGGCTGTTCTCGACGATCGACGCGATGCCGATGCGCCGGGACGAGATGCGCCGCCAGCGCTGAGCCGAAACAAAAAAGGGCCGCCCGCGGGCAGCCCTCTTTCTCGTTTCCGTCGTCGATCCGCTCAGTAGCAGCGCTCGACCAGCACGCGGCGATAGCCGTACGGCGTCCAGCGGACCCGGGGAACGGTCACGCACTCGCCGCCGTAACCGTAACCGTAGCCACCGTAGGCGGCCGGGGCGTAGCCATAGCCGTATCCGTAACCCGGGTAGCCGTAGCCGCCGTATCCCCCGTAGAGGCCGCCGGCGGCGAGGCCGAGGCCGACACCGAGACCCAGGCCGCCGAGGCCGTACCCGTAGCCGCGGCCGTAACCGTAGCCCCGATATCCGCCGAAGCCGCCGCGATAGCCGCCGAAACCGCCCCGGAAGCCGGCGCCACGGAACCCGCCGAAGCCACCGCCACGAAACCCGCCGAAGCCGCCGCCGTGAAACCCACCGCCATGGAAGCCACCGCCGAAGCCGCGCGCCTCGGCCGACGCCGGCAGGTAAGCGAGCGCTCCGACCATCAACGTCGAAGCAAGAAGAAGACGCTTCATCAAACCATCTCCAGAAGAGTCGTGACCGTAACCCCCATCGTCCGAGAAACGCGCAGGCGCCGATTTCGGTTCAGGCTGCGACATTCGAAACCGCCTCCTCGCTGCGGCCATCGCGGCTGCTTGAAAAGCGTCGCATTCTGAGGTGAGGAGACGCGCCGCAGGCGTGCGAATGGCTCGGCTGCTTCGGGGCCTCACGATGATGTTACGTTCGACCCTAGCGGCGGCTCTCGCATTCCTGGCCGTCTCGAGCGGCGGCGCGCGCGCGGAGACTGCCGTCCCCGAGGCCTGCCGGCCGATCCAGGCGCAGGGCGACAGCTTCACCGTGTGCACCGTCGATCTCCGCCGCCAGCGCGTGCGGCTGTTCTGGCTCGGCGCCGACGGGCAGCCCTATTCGTCGCTCTCGGCGCTCGCCGAGAAGCAGGGCCCGCGCCTGAGCTTTGCGATGAACGCCGGCATGTACGACAAGGACCAGGCCCCGGTCGGCCTCTACGTCGAGGACGGCCGCGAGATGAAGGGCGTCTCGACCGCCAACGGGCCGGGCAACTTCCACCTCAAGCCGAACGGCGTGTTCTACGTGAAGGGCGAGCGCGCCGGCGTGCTCGACACCGGGCACTACCTCAAGGCACGCCTGAGGCCCGACTTCGCGACGCAGTCCGGCCCGATGCTGGTGATCGACGGGCAGATCCACCCCAAGATCTCCGCCGACGGGCCGAGCCAGAAGATCCGCAACGGCGTCGGCGTCCGCGACGACGGGCGGGTGGCGGTGTTCGCGATCTCGGAGCATCCCGTCACCTTCGGCGCCTTCGCGCGCCTGTTCCGGGACGACCTCGGGTGCCGCAACGCGCTGTTCCTCGACGGCAGCGTGTCGAGCCTCTACGCGCCGGCGCTCAAGCGCAGCGACATCAGCCGCCCGCTCGGGCCGATGGTCGGGGCGGTCGCACGATAGGGACGGGCCGCCTCAGCGGCGGGTCGCATCCATGCGCAGGCCGTGCTCGGGCCGCAAGGTCACCCGGTGCAGCGGCGTCATCGGCGGATGATCGGCCGGCATCCGGAACCGCACGGCGCGGACGATGTGGGCCAGCACGATCACCGCCTCCTGCAGCGAGAAGCTCTGACCGATGCAGACGCGCGGGCCCGCCCCGAACGGCAAGTAGGCGAAGCGCGGGATCGCGTCGCGGTTCGCACCGAGGAACCGTTCCGGCACGAAGGCGTCCGGATCGTCCCATAGGGTGCGGTGCCGGTGCAGCACGTAGGGCGCGACCAGCACCATCGACCCGCGCGGCACCTTGATGCGGCCGAGGCGATCGTCGCGGATCGCCTGGCGGCTGAGGAACGGCACCGGCGGGAACAGGCGCATCGCCTCCTCCATCACCGCCTTGGCGAAGGGCAGCGCCTCGATCGCGACGTCGCCGTCGCCCGCCGCGTCGACCTCGGCCTCGAGGCGCTCGCGGGCGGCGTCGTCCTTCGCCAAGCAGTACAGCGCCCAGGTCAGGGCATTCGCCGTGGTCTCGTGCCCGGCGGCGATGAAGGTGACGATGTTGGCCTGAACCTCGAGGTCGGTGAGGCCCTTGCCGGTCTCGGGGTCCTGCGCCGCCAGCAACAGCGTCATCAGGTCCTGCGGCGCGCCGCCGGCCGCCAACAGCGCCTTGCGGCGGGCGATCAGCTCCTCGACCACCTCGGCGAAGTAGCGCCCCGCCGGCCGCGCCCGCAGGCGTCCGAGCCGGGGCACGAAATCGGGCACGCCGAACACGTCGAGCGGGTCGATCGGCCCGACGGCCTCGAGGAAGCGGGTGATCGCCCGCCCGAGCGCATCGGGATCGCCGGGCAGGCCCTGGGTGAAGATCGTCCGCTCCAGCACGTCCAGCGTCACGCGGGTCATCTCCAGCGCGACGTCGACCTGCGTGCCGTCGCGCCGGACGAGGCGGCGGGCGAGCTTGGCGCCGGACGCGTTCATTGCATCGGAAAAACCCTGCACGGTGCGCGCCGAGAAGATCGGCGCCAGCGTCCGCCGCTGCAGCTTCCAGGCGTCGCCCTCGGCGCTGAGCAGGCCGTTGCCGAGCCCGGGCGCCAGGACGCGGCGCTGGAGGTCGTCCTTGCGGTAGTTGCCGACGTTCTCGACGAGGAGGTAGCGAATCAGTGCCGGGTCGCTGACCACGGTGATGCGGCCCATGGCGCCGTCGCCGGCCACCACGGGGGCGGTGAAGTGATCCTCCATCCAGGTGGTGATCGGGTTCTTGCGCGCCGCCTTGAGGAACTCGAACAGGCCCATCGCCGTGCGGCGCGGCGCCGGCACCGGCGGCCGGAAGCGGGACGCCACCGGCGCATCCGTGTCGATCGCGATCGTCGCCGTCATTCGGGCGCCATCCTTGCTTGGCGCGACGGGGAACAGGCCGCCGCGTTTGTCGGGACACGGCCGGAAAAGCGCCTTCGCGATTTGCCGCCGCCTGTCGTAGGTAGGCACCGCACCGCACCGAACGTAGAGGCCACGATGTCGCCGCAGCCCGAGACCGCCACCCGCACGGAATCCGACACTTTCGGGCCGATCGAGGTTCCGGCGCACCGGTATTGGGGGGCGCAGACCCAGCGCTCGATCCAGAACTTCAAGATCGGCACCGAGCACATGCCGGCGCCGCTCGTCCACGCGCTGGGCCTCGTCAAGCAGTCGGCCGCCCTGGTGAACCAGGATCTCGGCGGCCTCGACCCGAAGGTGGCCGAGGCGATCGCGGCGTCGGCGGCCGAGGTGGTCGAGGGCCGGCACGACGACGAGTTCCCGCTGGTGGTGTGGCAGACCGGATCGGGCACCCAGTCCAACATGAACGCCAACGAGGTGATCGCCAGCCTCGCCAACGAGCGGCTCGGGGGCAAGCGCGGCGGCAAGTCGCCGGTCCACCCCAACGACCATTGCAACCGCGGCCAGTCCTCGAACGACGTCTTCCCGACGGCGATGCACATCGCGGTCTCGCGCGAGATCACCGAGCGCCTGATGCCGGCGCTGACGCACCTGCACACCGCGCTCGACGCGAAGGCGAAGGCCTTCGAATCGATCGTCAAGATCGGCCGCACCCACCTGCAGGACGCGACCCCGGTCTCGCTCGGCCAGGAATTCTCGGGCTACGCCGCGCAGGTCGCGCTCGGCGGCTCGCGCATCGCGGCGACGCTGCCCGGCGTGCTGGCGCTGGCGCAGGGCGGCACCGCCGTCGGCACCGGGCTGAACGCGCATCCGGAATTCGCCGAGCGCTTCGCCGCCAAGGTCGCGGAGCTGACCGGCCTGCCCTTCACCTCGGCCGCCAACAAGTTCGAGGCGCTGGCGACCCACGACGCGCTGGTGTTCACGCAGGGCGCGCTCTCGGCGCTCGCCACCGGCCTGTTCAAGATCGCGCAGGACATCCGCCTGCTGGCATCCGGCCCGCGCTCCGGGCTGGGCGAGCTGTCGCTGCCGGAGAACGAGCCGGGCTCCTCGATCATGCCAGGCAAGGTCAACCCGACCCAGTGCGAGGCGCTGACGATGGTCTGCGCGCAGGTGATCGGCAACGGCACCACCGTGAGCTTCGCCGGCAGCCAGGGCAACTTCGAGCTCAACGTGTTCAAGCCTGTGATCGCCAACGCGGTGCTGCAGTCGATCCGCCTGCTCGCCGACGCGGCGGTGAGCTTCACCGACAACTGCGTCGTCGGGATCAAGGCCAACGAGGACAAGATCGCCGACCTGATGAGCCGCTCGCTGATGCTGGTGACCGCGCTCGCGCCCTCGATCGGCTACGACAAGGCCGCCGAGATCGCCAAGACGGCGCACAAGAACGGCACCACCCTGAAGCAAGAGGCCCTGCGCCTCGGCTACGTGACGGAGGCCGAGTTCGAGCGAGTGGTGCGGCCCGAGACCATGCTGGCCCCGAGCGCCGAGTAGGCCGAAGCCGAGACCCGGGAGATCGACGCGATGGCCGAGATCATCAACCTGCGCCAAGCCCGCAAGGCACGCCTGCGGGTCGAGAAGGACGAGAAGGCGGCCGACAACCGCATCGCCTTCGGCCGCCCGAAGAAGGCCCGGACCCTGCAGGAGCGCAAGACGGCGATCGAGGTCGCCCGCCACGAGGGCCACAAGCTGGTCGGGCCGGATTCGGAGACGTGAGCGAGGGTGCGCCGCCGCGCGACGTCCGTTTCCCTGGAGGGGGCCACGGCGTTCACCGATCTCGTCCGATCCAAGTGGATTGCTTCTGATACCGCTTCACTCCGTCATCCCGGGGCTGCGCAGCAGAGCCCGGGATCCAGAGCCGCCGACGGCGCCATCCGAGGCACGACCTGCGGTTCTGGATCCCGGGCTCGCCTTCGGCGCCTTGGGATGACGGGGAAGGTTGGGAAGGGAGGGAAGAGCCCGCGATGAGCATCACCAAGCGCTCGGTGATGATCGCCGGCCACCGCACCAGCGTGTCGCTGGAGGATCCGTTCTGGACCGCTCTGTGCGAGTTCGCCGCAGCACGCGGCCAATCGGTGCAGGCGCTGATCGGGGCGATCGATGCCGGCCGCGACGGCCAGAACCTGTCCTCGGCGATCCGGGTCTTCGTGCTGGCGTCATTTCGCGAGCGGGCACCCTGACCGGTCGTCAGCGCCGGATGTCGCGAAGGCTGAGCGAGGCGGCCGGCACCGCGCCGGAGGCGGTCGACGTCGTCGTGCTCACCCATTGCCACACCGACCACATCGGCGGGCTGATGCGCGACGGGCATCCGGCAGTCCCGAACGCGCGCCTCGTCGTCGGCGCGACCGAGTACGAGTTCTGGGCGAAGCCCGAACGGCTCGCGGCGGCGCCATCGAGCAACGAGCACGCCTCGGCGCTGGTGTTCCGCACCCACCTCATGCCGCTCGCCGCAAGGACGCGCTTCATGAAGGATGGCGACGAGGTCGTGCCGGGGATAAATGCGCTCGCGGCCTACGGGCATACGCCCGGCCACCTTGCCTTCCACGTCGAGAGCGAAGGGCGGCGGATGCTGATCTGGGGCGATTGCGCCCACCACGAGGTCGCCTCGCTCGCCGAGCCCGGCTGGCACGCCCTGTTCGACATGGACAAGGCCGCGGGCGCCGCGACGCGCCGGCGGATCTACGACATGGCGACCACCGACGACCTCGTCGTCGCCGGCTACCACACCTCGTTCCCCTCGCTCGGCTACGTCGGGCGCAGCGGCACCGGATATCGCTGGATCCCGGTCACCTATCAGCTCGAACGCTGAGGTTCGTCACTCCGCCGCCTGCAGCGCCGGCTCGGCCGATCGCCCGATCGCGGCCGGCCGCGGTCCGCCGGTCGCCCAATCCAGCAACTCCACCGTGTGGACGATCGGGATCGCGGTGCCCTTCCCGATCTGGGTGGCGCAGCCGATGTTGCCGGTGGCGATCACGTCGGGGCGCATGCGCTCGATGTTGGCGACCTTGCGCGCCCGCAGCTTGCCTGCCAGCTCCGGCTGCAGGATGTTGTAGGTGCCGGCCGAGCCGCAGCAGATGTGCCCCTCGGGCACGTCCTTCACGGTGAAACCCGCCTGCTTCAGCAAGGCCTTCGGCTCGGTGCGGATACCCTGGCCGTGCTGCATCGAGCAGGCGGAATGGTAGGCGACGACGAGGTCGCTCTCGATCACCGGCGCGATGCCGAGCGTGGCGACGAACTCAGTGACATCCTTGGCCAGCGCCGAGACCCTCGCCGCCTTGTCGGCATAGGCCGGGTCGTCGCGGAACATGAATCCGTAATCCTTGATCGTCGTGCCGCAGCCGGACGCCGTGACGAGGATCGCGTCGAGCCCCGCGCCGTCGGCCTCCGCGATCCAGGCGTCGATGGTGCGCTTGGCCTGGGCATGCGAATCGCCCGTCCTGCCCATGTGGTGGGTGAGCGCGCCGCAGCAGCCCTCCCCGTCCGCATGCACCACCTCGACGCCGTGCCGGGTCAGCAGGCGGATCGCCGCCGCGTTGAAATCGGGGCGCAGCACGCTCTGGGCGCAGCCGCGCAGCAGCGCCACGCGCTTCCTCTCGGCCCGGGCGCCGACGGCCGGGAAAGTCGCGGGCCGGTTCGTCGGCTCGCGGCCCGGCAGCGCGGCGGGCGCGAGGTCGAGCATCGCGGCGAGGCGGTTGCCGACCCGCGGCAGGCGCGCGACCAGCGGCTTGAACGGCGCGCCGAGCTTGGCCGCCCACAGGGCCAGCCGGAACCGGCCGGGATGGGGCAGCACGAAAGCCAGGATAGCCCGGAGCGCGCGGTCGTCGAGCCGCCGGGAGAACGTCTCCTCGATATGGCTGCGGGCGTGGTCGACGAGGTGCATGTAGTGCACGCCCGATGGGCAGGTCGTCATGCAGGACAGGCACGACAGGCAGCGGTCGACGTGCTTGACCACCTCGGCGCTCGCCGCCTTGCCGCCCTCGAGCATGTCCTTGATCAGGTAGATCCGCCCGCGCGGGGAATCCAGCTCGTCGCCGAGCAGCAGGTAGGTCGGGCAGGTCGCCGTGCAGAACCCGCAATGCACGCAGGTGCGCAGGATCTTCTCGGAGGTCGCCATCGCCGGGTCGGCGAGCTGAGCGAGGGAGAAATTGGTTTGCATGGCGCGTTCTGGATGCGTCCTGTCTCAGGCCGATCGCGTCGGCCCCGTCTTTCGATCGTCTGTGCCACCGTTTCGCGCCGGGCACGATGCGGCGGACGGCCCGCGCGAGGTCGGGCCCCCGCGCGGAAGCGCTAAACCCCCGCGTACATCCGCCCGGGGTTGAAAATTCCCGCAGGATCGTGCGCCGCCTTGATCCCCTGCGTCACCCGCATCAGCGGCTCGGACAGCGGCTGGAACACCGGCACCGCGGCGCGCACCGCGTCGGGCGCGCGGATCAGCGTGGCGTGGCCGCGGTGCTCGGCGAGCGCCCCGCGGATCGCCGCGGCCCCGGCATCGCCCGCGCTCGGCACGGCGAGCCAGACCAGGCCGCCGCCCCAGTCGTAGAACCAGCGGGCCGGCATCGCGCGGCCGATCGCGGCGGCGAGCGCCGGCCCGCGCGTCGGCGCGGTCGAGAGGCGCCACACGGCGTCCGCCGAGCCGGCGAACGGCGTCGCGTCGCGGATCGCCGTCCACAGGGCGGCGCCGGGCTCGCCATCGAGGATTTCGGCGGCGCCGAAGCGCTTCAGGAGCTTACGCAGCTCGCCGATGCGGTAGTCGAGGGAATCGGAGAAGCCTTCGAGGCGCATCAACGTGCGGGGGTCCTCGCCGTCGATCCCCGCGGGGAGGTGCGCCGCGCCGGTGAGCTCGAACGGCGAGCCCAGCGCGGCGGCGAGCGCGGCGACGGCGCGGGCGTCGTCGAGCCCCGAGAAGACCAGCGTCGCGACGCGTTCCTGCACCGGCAGCACCTTGAAGGTGACCTCGGTCAGCAGCCCGAGGGTGCCCCAGGAGCCGGCCATCAGCTTCACGAGGTCGAGGCCGGTGACGTTCTTCATCACCCGGCCGCCGGACTTGATCGCCTGCCCGCGGCCGTTGACGAAGCGCACGCCGATCAGGCTGTCGCGGGCGGCCCCGGCGTTGATGCGGCGCGGCCCGGAATTGTTGGCCGCCGCGACCGCGCCGAAGCTCGGCGCGCCGGCGCTGCCCATCAGGGCCCGGGCGTCCATCGGCTCGAACGGCAGCATCTGGCCGCGCGCGGCGAGCAGCGCCTGGACCTCGGAGAGCGGCGTGCCGGCGCGCGCCGCGATCACCATCTCGGCCGGCTCGTACAGGGTGATCCCGGAGAGCGCCCGCGCCGACAGGGTCGCCTCGTCCTGCGCCGGCCGGCCGATCCCGGCCATGGTGTCACCGCCCACGAGGCGCAGGCGCTCGGACCGGCCGGCGGCCGCACCGACGATGTCGGCCGCCTCGCCCTCGTCGCGGGGCTCGTAGAATGGCATCGTTTCCTGCCCGGTCGCGTGTTTTCGGCGGATGCCTTCTGCGCGGCATCCTTGTGGCCGCGATCATGCGGGATCGCGGCCGCCTTGCAAAGTGGAACCGCTCTACTCTGCGGCCAGGGGATGGGTGGAACGGACGCGCCCCGCGACCTGGCTGCGCAGGCCGGCGATGTCGAAGATCCACACCACGGCCGCGTAGAGGCCGGCGCCGAGCGGCACGGCGAGGCCGAGCGCGAGCGGCGGATCGAGATGGCGCAACGGCGTGAGCGCCAGGGCCATGGCGCCGCAGGCGGCGCTCGCGGACAGGATCTCGCTCCAGGGCAGCACGAGCCGGTCGCGTCCGGTCAGGGCCCGCACGGCCAGCCAGGCGAAGGCCGCGCCGAGCGCCAGCGTCTGGGCCAGCGCCACGCCGGCGCCGCCGAGCAGCGGCGGCAGGACGAGCAGGCCGAGCCCGTTGACGGCGAGCCCGGCCGCCGCGGCCGCGATCACCGGCAGGGTGCGGCGACGGATCTGGAACACCGGGTTGATTGCGAAGAACATCATCGCGAGGCAGAACAGGCCCGGGATGAGCAGCAGCGCGTAGAGGGCGAAAGGCCCGCGATAGGCCTCGGGCACCACGAGCGCCTCGAGCGCCGGCAGCACCGCCCAGAACCCGACGGCGCAGGGCAGCAGCAGCGCGAAGACCGTGGCGGCGTTGGCGGCGACCTGACGTTCGGCCGCCGCACGTCCGTGCAGCTCCTCGACGCGGACCGCGAGTTGGAACAGCAGCAGGTCGAGCGCCGTGCCGAGCATGGTCAGGCTGCGTGCGGTCACGTCGGCAGCGAGGGCGAAGTAGCCGGCCTCGGCGAATCCCGCCTGCGCCGCGATGGTGCCGCGGTTGAGGAACGGCAGGAGCTGGTAGACGGCGTTGGCCGCGATCAGCGGCAGTCCGTAGCGCAGGAACAGCGTCCAGGTCTCGCGCCGGCGATGATGCTCCACCGTCGTCACCGGGTCGCGCAGCGGGTGGCGCAGGATTATCACCGCGAGGAGCTGGCTCAGCCCGGCGGCGGCCAGCACCCAGGCCGGCTGGCGCAGATACCAGGCGGCCGCCGCCATCATCGCGAAGGCCAGCACGTTCTTCACCGCGACGAGGCCGAAGTAGAGCTTGCCGTCGAAGCGGGCGCGGGCGAGCGCGGCATGGTAGTCGAACACGCCGATGCCGAGCGCCGCCAGCATCGCGCCGGACAGGATCGCGGCGTGGCCGTCGGGGCCGTCGCCGAGACCGAGGCCGCCGGCGATGGCCGCGGCGGACAACAGCAGCGCCACGAGGATGGCGTAGGCCCGGTCGAGGCCGTGGCGGATCCACGGCTCGTCGAGGCGCACGCGCACGGAATAGAACCGCGTCGCCGACAGGCGCAGCCATTCGAACAGCACGGTGGTGATCACCAGGGTGCCGGCGGTGGCCAGTGCGAACCGTCCGAAGTCGGACGGCCCGAGCAGCTTGGCGATGAGCAGGCCGAGGACGAAGTTCAGCCCGGCATTCAGGACGAAAGCGGCGATCACGGCCATGGACGAGCCTTCGGGGACGAACGAGCCTTCGGGGACGAACCGGCACGGGCGAGCGCGGCCTGCGGCCTCGATCTAGCGCCGCGCCGGTAAGATTCCCTGAATCCGGCACGACGAGGGCGCGCCGGAACGGTTTGGCACCGAAGGCCGTTTCCGCGTCCGGTCCAGACCTTCCTCGGAGTCCCCGTCAGATGCGCATCCTCGTTCCCGCCGCTGCGATCCTCGCCCTCGCGGGCATCCAGGCCGCCACCGCCCAGACCACCGTGATCGAGCGCGGCGCGCCGGACACCGTCGTGGTCGACCGCCCGGCGACCGAGAGCAAGACGGTCGAGACCCGCGAGAGCAGCGACGGCTGCTCCACGAAGACGGTTACGTCGACCAACGACGAGGGCGACCGCAAGACGGTGCGCAAGGAGCGCTGCGACTGATCTTTCGGCCTCAACCGCTCCGGCGCTGCCGGGGCGGCACCTGCGCCGTGCCCGGCGCGTCGTCGACGAGCGGGCGCTCGTAGCGCCACGCCTCCATCCCATCCTCGTAATAATCCTCGCGCACGTCGAAGCGGGTGTAGCCGCGCCGCTCGTACAAGCGCAGGCCGGCGCCGTTGTCGGCGCGGACCTCGAGGCGCAGGCGGGTGCAGCCGTGGCGGCGGGCCTCGTCCTCCACCGCCTGCATCAGCCGCCCGCCGAGGCCGAGACCCGAACGGGACGACGACACCGCGATCGACGAGAGCCGCGCGTTGCGGCTGTTGCGGCGGCGCTCCAGCGTCGCCGCGCCGATGAGGACGTTGGTCCCGTCCTCCTCCTCCAGCAAGGCGACCAGCACGCTCATCGAGGGCGAGCGGATCGCGTGCCGGATCGCACGCCGCTCCGCGCGGTCGGTCGAGAAGGTCGCGTTCTCCAGGGCGACCAGGGCATCGAGATCGTCGAGGCGCGCGGGGCGGATCTTCAGCTCGCCGTCGGCTTGCGGGCTCACGCGGTCCCCCGGGGCCGAATCGTCCGCCGTCTCACCCCGACCATGATGACCGCCGCTCACCGCCCGCCGCACGCGCAGCACGACGCCCGGATGCCGCGGACCGGCAGGGCGTCGCCACCGTCGACCGGCGTCAGATGCCCCCTCTTCGCGCGCTTGGGAAGCCCGGCCACGGCCGAGCGCTGCGTTTTGGCAACAGCTGCCCGCTCTGCACAGGAAATCCCACCGCAAGGCGGCGATTTCTCCTTGTGATGGCGCGGCGGCGTCCGTATATCCGCCCTGCCCAATTTCGCACGTGCCTGTGGCCGCGTGTCGGTTGGTGGGCATCCGGCCAACTGCCGGACAGCCGCCAGGGGTCTTAAAGGATCGATGGTCGACAGGGTGGATCCCCTCCGGCCGGCATCCAGGTGGCGACACCGGACCCCGACAACAACCGGCAGCCGGAGGCGAAACCGGCGAACCCCGCTCTCCACGGGGGACGCAGCTTAAAGCAACGACGAACGGGCTTTTTTGGTCTCGTCGGCCCTCCAAAGGCCGGCACCGAAGAGGCTTGTTTCTCCTTGCCCGGCGTGCGGATGGGAAAACCCCGTCCAATCCACGGCAGCCTCCGGGTGCTCTTCGCGCCCGCACGGATCGTCGCGTCTCCACAGCGCGCGGGTCCGCGCGACGCATCGGCCCCAGACGCCGGCGGTCCGCCTGGACCGTCACATCTTCGACGGCGCGCTCCCCCGTGGGCGGCCCCGCGAACCTGTGGGTTGGAATCGACATGACCGATCGCATCCGCGACTTCCTGCGCGTCCGCCGCGACCTCGGCCGCGACGAGGGCCCCGTGATGGTGCTCGACCTCGACGTGGTCCGGGACAACTACACCGCGTTCGCCCGCGCGCTGCCCGACACCCGCGTGTTCTACGCGGTGAAGGCCAACCCGGCCCCCGAGGTGCTACGCCTCTTGGCCGACATGGGCTCGTGCTTCGACACAGCGTCGGTCGCCGAGATCGAGATGGCGCTCGCGTCCGGCGCCACCGCCGAGCGGATCTCCTTCGGCAACACCATCAAGAAGGAGCGCTGCATCGGCCGCGCGCTCCGTCTCGGCATCCGCCTGTTCGCGGTCGATTGCGAGGCCGAGGTCGAGAAGATCGTCCGCGCCGCCGCCGCCGCCGGGATCGAGGCCGGGGGGGTGCAGGTGTTCTGCCGCATCCTGTGCGACGGAGCCGGCGCCGACTGGCCGCTGTCGCGCAAGTTCGGCTGCGAGCCGGAGATGGCGGTCGACGTGCTGGATCACGCCCATCGTCAGGGCCTCTCGGCCTACGGCGTCTCGTTCCACGTCGGCTCGCAGCAGGGCAACACCGAGGCCTGGGACGGAGCGCTCGCCTCCGCCTCGACCATCTTCCGCGAGTGCGCGCTCCGCGGCATCGGCCTGTCGATGGTCAACCTCGGCGGCGGCTTCCCCACGAAGTACCTCAAGCAGGTGCCGGGCGTGGAATCCTACGGCGACGCGATCTTCCGCGCGCTCACCAAGCACTTCGGCAACCGGCTGCCCGAGACGATCATCGAGCCGGGCCGCGGCATGGTCGGCAACGCCGGCCTGATCGAGGCCGAGGTCGTGCTGATCTCGAAGAAGTCGGCCGCGGAGGACGAGGTGCGCTGGGTCTACCTCGACATCGGCAAGTTCGGGGGGCTGGCCGAGACCATGGACGAGTCGATCCGCTATCCCGTCCGCACTGCGCATGACGGCGACCGGATGGCGCCGTGCGTGCTGGCCGGCCCAACCTGCGATTCGATGGACGTGCTCTACGAGCGCGATCACTACCCGCTGCCGGTCTCCCTCTCCATCGGCGACAAGGTGCTGATCGAGGGCACCGGCGCCTACACCACGACCTACGCCGCGGTCGCCTTCAACGGTTTCCCGCCGCTGCAACAGATCGTGATCTGACCCGATCCGCACCTTCGGCGGCCGCGGGTCGTTAGGGCATCTGAACCCAGACCGCGCATCCCGATCGGCCGGCTCTCATCCGGTCGCCGGCAGGGATGCGCGGATCCTCGAGCGTCACGCCATGACGGGGCGGTTACGGTCATGATCCAGATCCGGGCGGAGCATTATCTCGACGTCGCGGCGCGCGAGCGCCTGCTCGACGCCTGCTTCGGCGCGAACCGCCGCGCGAAGACTTCGGAGCGCCTGCGGGAAGGCCGCCTGCCCGCCCGCGGCCTCGCCTTCTCGGCGACCCGCCACGGGCGCCTGATCGGGACGCTGCGGCTCTGGACCGTCGAGGCCGGCGCCCGGCCGGCCCTGCTTCTCGGGCCGCTCGCCGTCGACCCGGCGCTGCAGCGCCAGGGCCTCGGCCGGGTCATGATGCATGCCGCCCTCGGCCGCGCCGAATCCCTCGGGCACGGCGCCGTGCTGCTCGTGGGCGACGCGCCCTACTACGACCGCTTCGGCTTCTCGGGGGCCCTGGCGGCCGGCCTCACCCTGCCCGGCCCGTTCGCGCGCGAACGCTTCCTCGGCCTCGAGTTGCGGGCGGGCGCGCTCACCGGCGCCGAAGGATTGGTGCGGGCGACGGGCGTCCTCGATGCCCCGGCGGATCTCGGCACGGCGGGCGCGGCGGACGGCCGACGACGCGCCGCCTGAGCGCGACCGGACCGGCCGGGGCGGCACGGCCGCGTACCCGGGTGGCGCGACGGAAACGTAGCCGGGCGGCTCAGCGGCCGCCTGGCTCGATCGCCGGCAGCTCGTTCGGGCCGAGGCTTCCGCCGGCCGCGGCCTGCGGGCCGGCGACGCCGCGGGCGCGATTGGCCAGGGCCACGGTCAGCTTCTCGGCGGCATCCGGCTGCATCACGGCCAGCACCTCCGCCATCTTGCGCGGATTCATCGCCAGCACCAGCGATACCAGGACGTCCTGGCCGAGACGGTCGAAGACCCGGGCGGCCTCCTTCGGCTTCATCGTCTCGTACATCGTCACGAGGTTCTTCAGGCCGGCCTTCTCGGCCTCGGCCTTGGCCTTGCCGGATGTGTCGACCTTGTCCTCGGCCTGCTTGAGGTCGCCGAGCCCGGTCTCGAGCTTGCGCTCGGCCTCGCCGAGCATCTTCTCGCGCAGCTCCAGCTCGTCGCTCTTCTGCTTGAGCGCGTCGCGCCGGGCGCCGAGCTTCTCCAGCAGGGCACGCTCGCTCGGCGAGACTGGCTCGGGCATCGGCGGCTGAGCCTGGGGCGGCGGCTCGGGCTTCTTGGCATCCGCCTTCGTCTCGTCCTTGGGCGTCACCGATCCGGTGGTGGCGGGGTCGGCCAGCTCGTAGCCGGCGCGGGCCTTGGCGAGCACCTGGGCGAGGGCCGGCAATTCGGTGCCGACCTGCGGCGTCTCGACCGACATCGCGATGAGCTTCAGCACCAGCAGCCCGGCGGCGGCGAGCGTGACCGCATCGATCATCCGCAGGCGCAACGGACGGATCGCGCGCATGCGCGCGCGCGCCAGGGCGGTCAGGGCCTTCGCGTTGTTGGCGCCCCGGACGACCTTGGCCGCGCGCGCGCCCTCGGCGGCCGCGAGCGCGGTTCGGGCGGGGTCGGTCCGGGCGGGAGGCCCAGCACTCATGCGGCGCGGCTCCGCACCCTGTGGAGGGCGCGCTCGGTCATCGCGAGGGCGGCGGCGGCGGCGGCGCCGAGGCGCTCGCCGTTCGGGCCGTCGGAGGCCGGCGTCTCGCTCGCGACGCGCATCGTCGGGCGCTGCACGGCCGGCTCGGGCGCGACGGGCCGAGGCGCGGCGCCGCGCATCTGCGTGACGATCGCCCCGATGCGCGCGATCACGCCCTCGCCGGCCTCGACCTGCGCGGCGATGTCGGCGGCGTAGCGCTCGGCGGTGCCGAGGCGTTCCGCCAGCGTGCGGTCGCACTCGTCCAGCGTGCTGCGCAGGCCGGCGATGGCGCGCTCGGCGGTCGAGGTGGCGACCATCAGGTCGCCGATGGTCTGGCGCAGGGCGGCCTCGTCGCCCTTCAGCTGCACGATGCGGCGCGACAGCTTGATCGACGACACGATGGTGGCGACGAGCAGGACGGCGACGAGGCCGTCTGCGGCGAGCGTGACGAGGAGGCTCATGACCGAAAATCCATCGCTCAGGTGTCGCTTCGGTTGTTCATCGAGGCCTCGTAGGCCTGGAGCGTGGTGCGCGAGCGCCGCAGCGGCCGCGTCACCTGCACGGCGATGCTGTCGTCGACGCGCCCGATCCGCCCCTGCGTCAGCGCCCACTCGCCGCAGCGGACCGTGATGAGGTCGCTCGGCTTGGCGTCGAACATCAGCGTGTCGCCGACCTTCAGCGCCATGACGCGCTTCAGCGGCAGCGTCATCTCGTGGAGCACCGCCTCCATCGTCATGTCCGCCTGCCAGATCTCGGTGGCGAGGTGCCCTTCCCAGACGTGGTCGCGGCCGAGCTTTTCGCCCATGAAGCTCTGCATGAGCAGTTCACGGATAGGCTCGATGGTGGCGTAGGGGAACAGGATCTGCAGCAGGCCGCCGCGCCCGTCCATGTCGAGGCGGAGCGAGATCAGGATCGCCGCGTTGGCCGGCCGGGTGATGGTGGCGAAGCGCGGGTTGGTCTCGATCCGGTCGATCGCGAACCGCACCGGCGACAGCGGCTGGAACGACAGCTCGAGGTCGCCGAGGATGATCTCGACCAGGCGCCGGACCAGCTGCATCTCGATGGTGGTGAAGGGACGCCCGTCGAGGCGGCTCGACGAGCCGCCGCGCTTGCCCCCGAGCAGCAGGTCGAGCGTCGAGTAGGCGAGGTTCGACTCGACCGTGACCAGCCCGGAATTCTCCCAGGCGTCGGCCTTGAACACCCCGAGCAGGGTCGGCAGCGGGATGGCGTTGAGGTAGTCGCCGAAGCGGACCGAGGTGATGTTGTCGAGGGTGACCTCGACGTTGTCCTGGAAGAAGTTGCGCAGCGAGGTCGACAGCAACCGGATCATCCGGTCGAAGACGATCTCCAGCATCGGCAGGCGTTCGTACTGGACGACGCCCGAATCGACGATGGCGCGGACGCCGCCGGCGCCCGAGGCTGACAGCTCGCGCAGCGAGAAGCCGACGACGTCGTCGATCTCGTCCTGGCTGAGGATGCGGTCGTTGCCGGCGAGCTCGGGAAGGTTGTCGCTCTCCCCGTCCTCGATCATCGTCGCCCACTCGGCGGCGACGTCGCTGGCGTTGCGGGTGGTGCCCTGCTCCGCGAGCGCGGCGCCCCACTCGTCGGCGAGCGACGCGTCCCCGCCCTCGGCGCCCTGCTCGATCAGGGCTGCCGACCAGTCGTCCTCCACGTTCGGGTCGTCGGGTTCCATGAGGGGCTCGGTTGCAGAGAGGCGCGGTCGGGCTCGGGTTTGCGGCCGGTCGCTACTGGACGATCACGTCCTTGAAGAGCACCGCCTCGACACGGGCGGGATAGACCGCGACGTTGACCCGCTTCAGCAGCTCCTCGCGGAGGCGATACAGGCCCAGCGATCCGGAGAGGTCGCTGCCGCGCAGGTCGCGCATGTAGATCTGCAGCGCGTCCTCGACCCGCGGCATCAGCGGCTTCACCTCGCTCTCGACCTTCGCGTCCTTGAGCTCGAGGGCGATGCGGACCTTGGCGAACTTGGCCTTTTCGACGCCGGCCTCAGGGCTGAGGTTCATCACCATCTCTCGGACGTCGAGGAAGATGGACGGCTTCTTCACCTCCGCGACCTCGGCGGCGTGCTCGGCCTCGGCCTCGGCGGCGGCACGCTTCTTCAGCATGAACGCGCCCCCTCCCCCGCCGAGGAGGAGCACGGCGGCCGCGACGATGATGATGAGCTTCTTCTTGCTCTTCGGGGCTGCGGCCTCGCCGCCGGCACCCTCGGCGGCATCCGCTTTCTTGGGCTTCTTGGCCATGAGCGGTAGTCCGCGATCCGTCGGGTGAGCATCCGGGCGCACGCCTATCGGGTGCGGGCCCCTTCGAGGCTCCGGTATCGGCCGGCAGGGTTAACACGCCGTTAAGCCGGCACAATCTGCCGGGTCGGCTTTGCCGCCGGACCGATCCGGTCGTTTCGGCCGACCCGCGATCGCCCCGCCAAGCCATTGACTTGAAACACGAAAATCGGTTTTCGCACTCTGGCACGAGGGATGCGGATATCCCCTCGCCGCCACCGCGGCACGACGGATCGAGTCCACGATGCAGAATGCCCTCCTCGTCGGCGTGTCGAGCCAAATGGCGCTTCAGCGCGAGCTCGACGTCATCGCCAACAACATGGCCAACGTCTCGACCACAGGCTTCAAGGGCCGTTCGACGCGCTTCCAGGAATACCTGATGCCGACGGCGAGCGCGGACACCTTCGCCGGCTCGGATCGCCGCCTCTCCTACGTCATCGACCAGGGCACCGCGCTCGACCTCGGCCAGGGCGCGATCGAGCCCGACGGCAACCCGACCCACGTGGCGATCCAGGGCGAGGCGTTCTTCTCGGTGCAGACGCCGCAGGGCGTGCGCTTCACCCGCAACGGCGCCTTCGAGGTGAACGCGCAGGGCACCCTCGTCACCAGCGACGGCTACGCGGTGCAGGGCGAGGGCGGCCCGATCACCGTCAACCCGCAGGAGACCGGGCTCTCGATCGGCCCCGACGGCACGGTCTCCACCAATCTCGGCGTGCGGGGGAAGGTGCGGCTGGTGACCTTCGCCAACCCGCAGACCCTGACCAATGCCGGCGCCAACCTCTACGAATCGAGCGCGCAGCCGCAGCCCGCGGGGATCAGGGGGCGCCTCGAATCGGGTACGCTGGAGAAGTCCAACGTGCGCCCGGTGCTCGAGATGACCCGGCTGATGGACGTGAACCGGACCTACGCCATGGTTTCCAGCGTGATCACGCGGCTCGACGATCTGCGGGGCACGGCGATCCGCCGCCTCGCCGACGTCGCCTGAGCGGGAGCTAGACGATGCGCGCGCTCTACGCCGCCGCCACCGGCATGGCGGCCCAGGAACTCAACGTCCAGGTCATCTCGAACAACATCGCCAACCTTCGCACCACCGGCTACAAGCGCCAGCAGCCGCATTTCCAGGATCTGCTCTACCAGAACCTGCGCCGCGCCGGCGCCTCGACCTCGGACCAGAACACGCAGCTCCCGGCCGGCCTCGCCATCGGCTCGGGCGTGAAGACGGTCTCGACCGCCCGCATCATGTCGCAGGGCACGCTGACCTCGACGGAGAAGGATTACGACGTCGCGATCCGCGGCGAGGGCTTCTTCCGCGTGACGATGCCGGACGGGCGCACCGCCTACAGCCGCGACGGCTCCTTCGACCTGTCGGCCCAGGGGCAGCTCGTCACCCGGGACGGCTACCTCGTCGATCCCGGCATCACCGTGCCGAACACCGCCACCGCCGTCACCATCAGCGCCACGGGCGCGGTGCAGGCGACGCTGCCCGGGCAGACCGCACCGCAATCGCTCGGCCAGTTCCAGCTCGCCCGCTTCGTCAACAAGACCGGCCTCGAATCGATCGGCGACAACCTGTTCATCGAGACCGCGGCCTCGGGTCCGGCGGTCAGCGGGCTGCCCGGCGGCGAGGGCTTCGGCAACCTCCAGCAATCGTACCTGGAAGAGGCGAACGTCAACGCCGTCACCGAGATCTCGTCGCTGATCGCCGCGCAGCGCGCCTACGAGATGAACTCGAAGGTCGTCACCGCCGCCGACCAGATGCTCTCCACCACCTCGCAGATGTTCCGCAGCTAGCGCCGCCCGGAGCCCGACGGTCATGTTCCATTCCCCCGCCTACGACGAACCGCGCCAGGAGGCCGAGCTGCGGCCGATCACGCGTTCCGCCGGCCTGCGCACCGCCCCGCTCGGCGTCGCGGTGCTGCTGCGCGCGGCCTTCGCTTTCCTCGCGCTGGCCGTTCTCGGCGCCTACACGCTGCCGGCGTTCGCCGACGAGGCGATGCGCCTGCGCGGCGACGTCACCGCGCGCGGCGACGTGCTCACCCTCGAGGATCTCGTCGAAGGCGCGCCGAGCTCGGCGGCCAAGCGCCCGCTGTTCCGGGCGCCCGCGCTCGGCGCCACCGGCACGATCCAGGCCCGCCGCATCCTCGAGGCGGTCGCGGCCCTCAACCTCGGCGCCGTCGAGACGGGCGGCCGGCTCCAGGTCGCGGTCCAGCGCGCCGCGCGCCGGGTCGGAGCCCAGGAGATCGAGGCGGCGCTGCGCCGTGCGCTCGAGACCGCTTACGGGGTCGACGCGAAATCGGTGAGCGTGCGCCTCGACGGGGACGGGCCGATGCTGCTGGCGCCGGTCGATCTCGACGGCCAGGTCGTCGCCCTCGATCTCAACTACGATCCGCGCTCGCGCCGCGTCGGCGGGTTGATGACGCTCGGCGAGCGCCAGGCCTCGCTGCGGGTCTCCGGCGTGGTGATCGAGATGCGCGACGTCGCCATCGTCAACCGCACCCTCAACCGCGGCGAGCCGGTCACCGCCGCCGACCTGACGATCGAGCGCCGCCCGCGGGAAGGCTCGCCGCCGGACGCGCTGGCCTCGGGCGCGACGCTGGTCGGCGAGGTCGCGCAGCGCACGCTGAGCCAGGGCGCGATCCTCCGCACCGGCGATACCGCCCCGCCGGAACTCGTCGCCCGCGGCGAGGCGGTGACCATCGTCTACGAATCCCCCGGCATCAGCCTGGCGATGCGCGGCCAGGCCACCGATGCCGGACGGCTGGGCGCGACGGTCAACGTCGTCAACATCGCCTCGAAGAAGGTTCTCCAGGCGATCGTGATCGGCCCGGGCCGCGTCTCGGTCGGCCCGGCCCCACCGCAGCGGCAGGCGAGCGCCGAGCCGCCGACCACGCTTCGCTGACCGCACCCATCAAGATCAGGCAGAGACGATCCGATGCGTCATCCTTCGCGCTCCCCGCGCCGCGCCCTGCCCCTCGCCGCGGCGCTGGTCGCCTGCGCCGGGCTCGGCGCCTGCAACACCATGGACCGCCTGTCCCAGGTCGGCGCGCAGCCCAACCTGTCGGCGATCGAGGATCCGACGGCGCAGGCCGGCTACAAGCCGGTCCGCCTGCCGATGCCCGACGTGCAGCCGGTCTCGTATGCGCCGAACTCGCTCTGGCGCACCGGCTCGCGCGCCTTCTTCAAGGACCAGCGCGCCGCGCGGATCGGCGACCTCGTCACGGTGAAGGTCAACGTCACGGATCAGGCCAACATCTCGAACGAGACCAAGCGCTCGCGCAGCAACACCGAGAATTTCGGCTTGCCGAATGCCGGCGGCCTGGAGAAGAACGCCGCCGTGCTCGCCGCCGGCGTGTCGCCCGACAAGCTGCTCGCCGCCACGTCGAGCTCCTCGAACGACGGCGTCGGCTCGGTCCAGCGCAACGAGACCGTGTCGACCAACGTCGCCGCGATCGTGACGCAGGTCCTGCCCAACGGGAACCTGGTGGTCGAGGGCAAGCAGGAGATCCGGATCAACTTCGAGGTGCGCGAGCTGATCGTGGCCGGCGTGGTCCGCCCGGAGGACATCGAGTCGGACAACACCATCGAATCGACCAAGATCGCCCAGGCGCGCATCGCCTATGGCGGACGCGGCCAGATCACCGACGTGCAGCAGCCGCGTTACGGCCAGCAGATCGTCGACATCCTGCTGCCGTTCTGACCAGGGCCGAACGCTCCGATCAGGTGTGCTCGGTGCCGGGCCGGTTGGGGCGCGGCGCCTCGCCGTGCCCCGAGATCACCGCCGAGCGGGTGGGATCGTGCTTGATCTTCGCGACGCGCGTCCGCTGCCAGACCGCGATCACCGTCGCGACCACGATCGTTCCGATGGCGAGGACCGGAATCAGAACATCGTTGTCCATGGACGTGCCTCCGATGATGTGATCGGGTAAAGCACGGTCAAGCCCGGGGGTTCCCGCGGCTCAGCTTGCGATTTTCCGGGCTACGGCACAGTCGAGACCGCCCGGTTACTGAAAAACCGCATGCTGCACCGCGAGAGACTTCAGTCGTCGCGGTAGACGCGCTCGCGGCGCTCGTGACGCTCCTGCGCTTCCAGCGACAGGGTCGCGATCGGCCGGGCATCGAGCCGGCGCAGCGAGATCGGCTCGCCGGTCTCCTCGCAATAGCCGTAGGAGCGGTCCTCGATCCGCGCCAAGGCCGCATCGATCTTGCCGGTGAGCTTGCGCTGCCGGTCGCGGGCCCGCAGCTCGATCGCCCGGTCGGTCTCCGACGAGGCGCGGTCGGCGAGGTCGGGGTGGTTCTCGTTCTCGCTCTGCAGCGCAACCAGGGTGTCCTGCGCCTCGCGCAGGATGTCGCTCTTCCAGCCGAGCAGCTTGCGCCGAAAATACTCGCGCTGACGCTCGTTCATGAAGGGCTCGTCGTCGGACGGAACGTAGCCGTCCTCCAGCGTCACCTTCGCCATTCGTCGCCCTTCCATAGTCCCGTACGGCCGGTCCGCGGCGATAATTGCCTGCCGTATAGTCGAGGTGGATTGCTGCTACAACGCACCCGCGTTCAAGCTGCGGTGCTTGCACACGCTGCGCCAATTGATGCGGCAAAGGTGCCACGGTCGCGCGCGTGCGACGGAGATTGGTTTGCTCAATCGTGGATTGCCGACGGACCGCGGAGGCGGACGATCGCCGCGGCGACGGCATCGGTGAGCGCCCGGGCGATCGGGTGCCGATAATGGCTCTGGTCGAAGAACTGCGCATCCTCGTGCGTTTCGGGCGTGTCGCGGCGCTCGTCGAGCACGCTGCCGAGCGGATGGGTCGCGACCGCCGCCGCGATGGCGGCCTTGCAGGCCTGCTCGGCCGCCGCGCGGGCGGTCCCCGGGCGCGGCAGGGCCGAGGCATGGATCGGCGGAAACACCAGCACGACGGGGGTCGCGGGTGGGACGCGGGCGAGCATCGCGGTCAGGCGCGCGGCCGCGGGGAACGGGCCGGCCTTGTGCGGATCGGGGGTGTCCGGCACGGGCGGCCCCGCGCTCGGCGCGCGCCGGTCGCCGCCGCCGAACCCGAGCTTGAGATAATCCGGCTCGTAATCCCACCACCCGTCGGCGCGGGCCATCGGCCGCTTCCTGCGCAGCAGCCACCCGATCCGGCCGACGACCTCCTGGGCCACGTTGAAGCGCAGCAGGCCGAAGGCGTAGGCGACGGGGTCGCGTTCCAGGAGCCAGAAGGGGAACGGTTTGCCGGGCGGCAGCGCCGGATCGTCGGTGCACCAGAAGTCGTCGGCCGCCATCACCAAGGCGGCGGGTTTCGGATGATGGCGCAGGTACCAGTCGAGAACCAGCAGCTGCTCGCCCGGGCCCGTCGCCGGCACGGAGAGTTGCACGAACGGAATGCCGGTGGCGGCCGAGAGGCGGGCCGGCTCGACGAGCTGGATGTGCGAATTGCCGATGACGGCCCCCGTGAAGGCCGGGTCGCGCCCGCGGACCGCGAGCGCGGTGCGCGGCCCCTGGGGCCGGACGCCGCCGACGGAGAAGAGCGTGGAGCGCCCGCTGTCGTAGGGATCGATCGCGATCGCGAGGGCGAGGTAGCCGTACAGGAGGCCGATCGCCGTCAGCACGGCGGTGCGGGCGAAATCGTGCCAGGCCGTGTCGGGCGACGGGGTCCGCATCGGCTCAGAACTGGAAATAGATGAAGTCGTAATTGCCGTCGTCGCCGATCTTCAGGAGCACGACGACGAACAGCAGCGCGAAGGCGGCGGCGATGAGCCGGCTCGGCGGCATGCGGTGGACCGCGGCCCAGGCGCTCGGCCCGACCGTCGCCACGGCCGCGGCGACGGCGATGGTCCGCCACTTGAAGCCGGTGCCGGACGGACCGAAGCCGGCCAGCCCCTTGAACACGATCAGCGCCGCCTCGAAGCTGGTGGCGCGGAACAGCACCCAGGTCAGCACCACGAACAGGAACGTCAGCGCCCAGCCGAGGACCATCGGCATCCGAAGGTTCGCCCGGCGGAACAGGATGCCCGCCCCGAGGCCGGCCCCGTGCAGCGCTCCCCAGGCGACGAAGGTCAGCCCGGCCCCGTGCCAGAGGCCGCCGAGCGTCATCGTCGCGAACAGGGCCGCGACCTGGATGGCGAGGCCGCGGCGGTTGCCGCCGAACGGAATGTAGAGGTAGTCGCGCAGGAACCGCGACAGCGTCATGTGCCAGCGCCGCCAGAAGTCGCGCAGCGACGCCGACCGGTACGGCACGTCGAAGTTCTGCGGCAGCACGAGCCCGAACAGCAGCGCGATGCCCAGCGCCATGTCGGTGTAGCCCGAGAAGTCGAAGTAGATCTGGAAGGTGAACCCAAGGGTGGCCTGCCACGCCTCGGCGGTCGTCACCGCCTTGCCGGCGGCGGCGGCCTGGAACACCGGGTTGACGTAGCCCGCCAGCGGATCGCCGAAGAAGACCTTCTTCGACAGGCCGACGGTGAGCAGCATCAGTCCGCGGCAGATCCGCTCCGCCGCATCCGGGCGCGCATAGGGGCGCTCGTCGAACTGGTGCATGATCTCGCTCCAGCGCACGAGCGGGCCGGCGAGAACCTGCGGGAAGAAGGCGATGTAGAGCGCGTACTTGGTCAGCCCGAAGGCCGGCGCGCGGCCGGCCCGAAGGTCGGTCAGGTACATGATGTGGTGAAAGGTGAAGAACGAGATCCCGAGCGGCAGCACCCAGCCGAGCCGCGGCGCCTCGATCCCCGGGATCAGGCCGGCGAGGTCGGCGAAGAAATCGAGGTACTTGAACAGCGCCAGGACGACGAGGTTCGCCGCGATCGCACCCGGGATCAGCCAGCGGGTCGGCGCCCTGACGAAGGCGCGGGCGACGAGCCAGTTCGCCAGGATCGAGCCGAGCAGCAGCGGCACGAACCGCACGTCCCACCAGCCGTAGAACACGAACGACAGCAGGACGAGCAGCGGCAGCCGCAGGCCCGGCCGATGGCGCTCGACGAGGGCGTGCAGCGCCAGCGCCGCGGGCAGGAACGCGAGGAGGAAGACGAAGGAGTTAATCAGCATCGGCCGGGGCGGCGCGGCGGGGGTATGCCGCGCCGCTCGGACCGAGCGTCGGGCGGCCGCCTTGTCGGGGATCGACCGGGATGCGTCAATCGACGGCGTTGCGCCTTACGCGTGGGGCCGGGTCGCGAGGTCCAGCGTCGTGGCGGTTCCGACCAGCACCGCGCGGATCCGGCTGTCCAGGCTGTCGGTGAGGTCGTCGACCCGCAGGTGCACCGTGCTCCCGCAATCGGTGCCGGTGACCCAGAGGTCGTAATTCAGGCCCTCGCTGCGGAGGTGGCTGAGCAGCCGCTCCGATCCGATGCGGACCGCCTCGTTGTTCAGGGTGATGCAGCGCGCGTCCATGCCGTCTCCGAATGATCGGGAGGGTAACGCACGACCATGCCCGATCGATCGCCCGGTATGCGCGACCGAGGGTTTTCGCCCCGAACAGGGTGAACCGGCCCTCAACGCGGCCCGTAGGTGTGATCCTCGGCGGGGAAGCGCCCGGACCGGACCTCGTCGGCGTAGGTGCGCACCGCCTCCTCGATGTGGGCGCGCAGCGAGCCGAAGCTCTTCACAAATTTCGGCGCCCGGTCGCTCAGGCCGAGCATGTCCTCGAGCACCAGGATCTGGCCGTCGCAGGCCGCCGAGGCCCCGATGCCGATCGTCGGCGCGGTCACGGCCGGCGACCGGGCGATGGCGTTGGCCACCGGCTCGACGATGCCTTCCAGCACGATCGCGAAGGCGCCGGCCTCGCTGATCGCGCGGGCATCCTCCATCAGGATGCGCTCGCCGTCCGGGCCGCGGCCCTGGACGCGAAAACCGCCCATGGTGTTCACGGATTGCGGCGTCAGGCCGATATGGCCCATCACCGGAATGCCGCGCTGGGTCAGGAACGCGACGGTGTCGGCGAAGCGGGCACCGCCTTCCATCTTGATCGCGCCGGCCCCGGTCTCCTTCAGCACCCGCGCGGCGTTCATGAACGCCTGCTCGCGCGACGCCTCGTAGGACCCGAACGGCATGTCGACCACCACCAGCGCCCGCGAGGTGCCGCGGATCACCGCCTGGGCCTGGAGGATCATCATTTCCAGCGTGACCGGCAGGGTCGATTCGAGGCCGTGCATCACCATGCCGAGCGAGTCGCCGACGAGGATGAAGTCGCAATACGGATCGAGGATGCTGGCGGTGTGGGCGTGGTAGGCGGTCAGCGCGATGATCTTGGCGCCTTCGGCCTTCCGCTTGGCGAGATCCACCGCCATCACGCGCCGCGACTGCACGACCTGCGACATGGTCTTGGACTCCATTCTCGTCACCTCGCCCGCGGCTGACGGGCCGGAGGCTCGCGGCCGATCAGGATCGCCCGCGCGCCTCCTCTACACCGTCCGGCGCCGGGAATCCCGCCCGCCGCTTTTCCTTTGCGGGAGGGTGTAAGGCTCGGCCGGGCGGGACGCGTCCACGCGAGCCGGCATGCGGCGCGCTCGAGAAGGCGCTACCGCTCGCCGGCAGAGACCGGCTTGCGCGCCCATTCGGGGTCCTCTCGGACCACCGCGGTCTCGTGCTTGTCCTGCCAGCCCTCGATCCCGTCGGGGAACCAGTGCACCGCGGTGTAGCCCTGCCGGACGAGACGCTTGCCGGCGTTCCAGCTGCCCCAGCAATCGGGATGGCAGAAGGTGACGATGGGCTTCGCCTTGTCGCCGCCGGTCAGCGCCTCGACCCGCTTCAGGAACAGGTCCTCCCGTACGGGATCGAGGGGCGCCGCGCCCGCATTCGGCATCCAGACGGCGCCGGGCACCGAGCGGTGGGCCGGAAGCCAGGGCCGGTCCGCCGGGAAGTTCGCGGGCTTCCGGTCGGCCAAAGCCACGTCGATGAGCAGCGGCTGCTTCGGCATCAGCGCGTCGAGGGCGGCGATGTCGACGACGACGGCGCCGCTCAGGGTCTTCGGCGTGTAGCCCTGCTGCACGCCCTCGTGCAGGCCCGCCGGCTCCGGCACGTTCACCGGTGAGTCCGCCGGCGCCGCGGCGAGGAGACCCGCGGCGGCCAGCGCCGTGCCGACGCGGATCAGGCGATGGGATCGGCGCGCGGGCATCAGTTGCTCGGGCTCGGCGCGTTGAAGCTGTGCTCCCACGAGCCGCCCTGGCTGTCGGTGGCGGCGACCTTGATCGGCTTGCCGGGCTCGGGGATGAGGCCGAAATTGATCACCGGGTTCGAGGCGATCGAGATGTCGCCGTCCATGGCGAACACGGTCTTGTCGCCGGCGGTGACGACGAGCTTGTTGATGTAGCGCGCCGGCGTGTAGTCGCGGGTCACCTGATTCATCTGCATGCCCGAGAAGTTCGGGTGGCGGATCATGAGCGTCGCCTCGACGGGCTTGCCCGCTTGGGCCTCGCCGGAAAACTTCATCCGCATGTCGCCCATGCCCTTCATCGCCTCCTCGTCGCTCATGCCCATGGGAGCCGAGCAGCCGCCCGACGCCTTCACGAACTTGACCGCCTCGTAGAGGCCGCCGTCCTTCGTCTCGGCGACGGCGTGGACGTTGGTGTAGTTGTTCACGCGCACCCGGAGCTTCAGCTCGCTCGGGTCGGCGGCCGGGCCGAAGGTGAAGTGCGCGGCGTAGGGCGACGGGTTGTCGTCGATGACGAAGTGCACCGCCTTGATCTTGTCCTTCTCCGGCATGGTCAGGGTGATCGGCACCAGCGCCGCATCCATCGCGCGGTTCGGCGCGTCGATCCGGATGAGGGTGTCGGTCGGCGCGATCTTGCGGTCGCCGAACACCGACTTGGCGATCTCCTGCCAGCGCGCGGCGCGCTCGGCGTCGGTGTCAGAGGCACCGGCCGCCAGGACGGGTCCGGACAGGACTGGGCCGGCGAGGATGGCGGCCGACAGGCTCGCGCTCAGGATCAACGAAAGGGCGGACTTCATGGCGTTCCTCCGATGGCGTGAAAGATAAGTCGTGCCGGGCCTCATTCCCACTCGAGCTCCTTGTAGGCTTCGGTGACGTTGCGGCCGTTGTAGCTGTCGAACAGGTCCCACTTGCCGCGCTCGGATTGCGCGACGGTCCCCACCGCCTTCTCGATCGACACGTCGGCGGCGATGGCCTTGCGGGTCTCGTCGCGCAGCGTGGTGAGATAGCCGGCGAGCGCATCGAGCCCTGGCGCCAGCGCGACGGACACTGGGCCGTGGCCTGGAACCGCCCGGGTCGCGCCCGAGCCCCGCAAGCCCTCGATCTCCTTCAGCCACCCGTTGAGGTTGCCGTCGAGCGAGGGGATGCGGCCGACCGAGAGCAGGTCGCCGGTGAACAGCAGGCCGCTGGCGCTGTCGATCATCGAGAGATCGCAGGAGGTGTGCGCGGTGGCGTGTGCGGCGAAGCGCAGGGTGCGATCGCCGAGGTCGACCTCGGCCCCGTCCTTCACCTCCTGCGTCGGGTAGACGACGCTGCCGGCCTTGTCGGCGCCGAGGATGTCGACGAGCCGCTGGCGGTAATAGTCGCCCCGCGCGTCGAGCGCCTCGCGCAGGCGGGCATGGCCGATGACGTTGGGCTTGTCGGCCAGGAAGGCCGCGGCGCCGAAGCAATGGTCGGGATGGACGTGGGTGATGACCACGTGCCGGATCGGCTTCGACGTGCGCTTCACGATCTCGGAGCGGAGCCATTGCCCGTCGGCGAGGCTGCCGCCCGACTCCGTGACCAGCACGGCCTCCTTGCCGACGATGAAGCCGATGTTGGCGATCGCGTCGTCGTTCTCGGGCGTCGCGTCGGCGTTCGGTCCGCGGCGCATGAAGATGCCGGGCCCGACCTCCTCCATCGCGAAGGACTCGGCCGAGAAGCCGGGCTTCGGAAGGCAGCACAGGCAGAACCCGCCGAAAAGCGCGGCGCGGCGCGTCAGCACGGCGCTCATCGCCGAGAATCCCTGCGGCGGGCATGGGCGTGGCGCTGAGCCGTTCCCGACATGCGGGACCTCCTGACTTATTGTTCCAACCATCTAGTAGGTAGATTTCTTCGGCGTCAAGTGCCACAAGAGGGAACGTGCTGCCCGGCGGCGCGCTGCGAACACGGTTTCCGACCCTGCGATGCGAGACACCCGCGCCGAGTTGCTGCTTCAGGCCGAGATGCTGGTGCGCGGGCGCGGCTGGTCCGGATTCAGCTACGCCGACCTCGCCGAGGTGGTCGGCATCCGCAAGGCCAGCATCCACCATCACTTCCGGACCAAGGACGATCTCGGCGCGGCACTGGTGGCGGCCTACGGCGAACGCTACGACGCGGCCCTCGCCGACATCTGCGCGACGCACCCGGCCGGCATCGACCGGATCGCGGCTTACGGCCGGCTCTATCTCGGCGGTGTCGAGCAGGGGCTCGGCTGCCTGTGCGCCGCGCTCGCCACGGAGGGAGACGCGCTGCCCGAACGGCTGCGGGGCGACGTCGGCGCGTTCTTCGCCCATCACCTGACGTGGCTGGAGCAGGTGTTTCGCGACGGCGAGGCCGATGGGAGCATCCGGGCAGGGCTCGACCCCGCGCGCCATGCCCGCCTGGTGGTGGCGACGCTTGAAGGCGCCCTGCTGCTGGAGCGGCTGCTCGGCGGGCCCGAAGCCTTCGCCGGGACGCTGACCGCGCTAACCGACCGCCTGCGCTGACCCGGCTCGCGAACGATGGCCGCCCGAGACGGACGGGTTTCGCGCCGCTGACAGCGGCGGCCGGATTGAAAGCAGCGCCGCCCGGCTCTTTGATTAGATTAAAGTCTTTTTCACTCGGCCCGTCTAGGTATTAAGTCACGAACGACGATCCGAACCCGAGCCGAACCGCATGCCCGTCTCTGCCTCGAACATCGTCGGCCGAGCCGCGGACGCGGCGGTCGAGCCGGCGCCGACCTTGGCGACGATCTCGACCCTGACCGCCGGGGTCAGCCGGGTGGCACAGGAGAAGATCGGGCGCATCCACCAGATCACCGCGCAGGCGAAGATCCTTGCGCTCAACGCGCTGATCGAGGCGGCCCATGCCGGTGAGCACGGCAAGGGTTTCTCGGTGGTGGCACAGGAGGTCCGCGGCATCGGCGCCGAGATCGAGAGCCTCGCCCGCGAGCTCGAGACGCAGCTGTCCGGGCATATCGGCGAGCTCGGCCGGACCGTCGGCGCGATGGCCGTCCAGGCCCAGGGCGAGCGCATGATCGATCTCGCCCTCAATGCGATCGAGCTCGTCGACCGCAATCTCTACGAGCGGACCTGCGACGTGCGCTGGTGGGCGACGGATGCGGCCCTGGTGGCCTGCGTGACCGAGCCCGGCGAAGCGACCGCGGCCCATGCGTGCGCACGCCTCGGCGTGATCCTGTCCGCCTACACGGTCTATCTCGACCTCTGGGTCTGCGACCGCGACGGACGCATCCTCGCCGTCGGCAGGCCGGATCGGTATCCCGGGGTGCGCGGCGACAGCGTCGCCGACGAGCCCTGGTTCCGAGAGGCCGACGTCCTGCGCAGCGGCGACGACTACGTCTCCGGCAACGTGCGGCGCGAGGCGCGTCTCGGCGGGGCGCAGGTCGCGACGTACTGCGCGAGCATCCGCGCGGGCGGGCGAGCGGACGGGGTGCCGGCCGGCGTCCTGGCGATCCACTTCGACTGGGAACCGCAGGCGCGAGCGATCGTGGCAGGCGTGCGGGTCTCGCCGCAGGATCGTGCCCGCACGCGGGTGCTGCTCGTGGATGCGGACCGCCGCGTCCTCGCCGCCTCCGACGACCGGGGCGTGCTGAGCGAGACGCTGGCCTTCGATCCGAAGGGAAGCGCCAACGGCGTGGTGCAGGGCGCGGCCGTCACCGCCTTCCACCGCACCCCCGGCTACGAGACCTATGCGGGCCTCGGCTGGTACGGGGTGATCGTCCAAACCCGCTGACGCGGGCGCCCTGTCAAGCGGCGGCGTTCTGGCCCGATTTCCCGGGTGCGTCCGCCACGAAGCGGGCGTAGCCGGAGGCCCGCAGGGCGCAGGCCGGGCAGGTGCCGCAGCCGTAGCCCCAGGCGTGGCGCGCGCCGCGCTCGCCGAGGTAGCAGGTGTGGCTGTCCTCGACGATCAGATCGACCAGCGGCCGTCCGCCCAGGAACTCGGCGAGGCGCCAGGTTTCGGCCTTGTCGAGCCACATCAGCGGGGTGTGCAGCACGAAGCGCCGCTCCATGCCGAGGTTGAGCGCGACCTGCAGCGCCTTGATCGTGTCGTCGCGGCAATCCGGGTAGCCGGAATAGTCGGTCTCGCACATGCCGCCGACGACGTGCCGCAGGCCCCTTCGATAGGCCAGAGCGGCGGCGAAGGTGAGGAAGATGAGGTTGCGGCCCGGCACGAAGGTGTTCGGCAGCCCGCCGGCCTCGAAGCCGATCGCCGTCTCGCGCGTCAGCGCCGTCTCCGAGACCTGCCCGAGCGCGTCGAGGGCCAGGGTGTGGTCCGCGCCGAGCCGTTCCGCCCAGTCGGGGCGGATGCCGACGATCCCGTCGCGGAGCGCGTCGCGGCCGTCGAGCTCGATTCGGTGGCGCTGGCCGTAGTCGAAGCCCAGCGTCTCGACATGGGCGAACCGGTCGAGCGCCCAGGCGAGGCAGGTGGCGGAATCCTGGCCGCCCGAGAACAGGACCAGTGCGCGCTCGTCAGTCACCGTCGTACTCCGCCCAGGACATCGGCGTCTCGAACACCTTCACCGAGCTGAGGCCCGGCAGGCCGTCCTTCGTGCGATGCCAGATCCAGGCCGCGATGTTCTCGGCGGTCGGGTTCTCCAGACCCTCGACCTCGTTGAGGCAGTAATGATCGAGCCGGAGCAGCACCGGCGCGAAGATCGCCTCCATGTCGAAGAAGTCGACCACCCAGCCGGTCCGCGGGTCGACCGGGCCGGCGACCGTCAGCTCGACGCGGTAGGAATGCCCGTGCATCCGGTGGCAGCGGTGGGTCTCGGGCACGTTCGGCAGGCGGTGGGCCGCCTCGAAGGTGAAAGCCTGGGTGATCTTCATCCTGCTACCCCGCCTTGCCCGAGACGCCGGCCTTGCCCGAGACCCCGGCCTGCTCGAACGTCGCCATGTCGCGATGGCAGGCGAGCGCGCCCTTCAGCAGGCCCATCGCCATGCCGGCGCCCGAGCCCTCGCCGAGCCGCATGCCGAGGGCCAGCAGCGGCACCAGCCCGAGGCGTTCCAGCACCTCCGCATGGGCGCCCTCGGCCGAGACGTGGCCGGCGAGGCAATGGTCGAGCGCGCGCGGGTCGAGCGCGTGCAGCACCGCCGCGGCGGCGGTCGCGACGTAGCCGTCGAGCACCACCGGCACCCGCTGCAACCGCGCGGCCAGGATCGCGCCGGCCATCGCCGCGACCTCGCGGCCGCCGAGGCGGCGCAGGACCTCGAGCGGGTCGTCGAGATGGCCGGCATGGTGGGCGAGCGCGGCCTCCACCGCCGCGACCTTCCGCGCGATCCCGGCCTCGTCCAAGCCGGTGCCGTGCCCGACCCAGTGCGACGGCGCTCCCCCGAACAGGGCGGCGTAGATCGCGGCGGCGATCGTGGTGTTGCCGATGCCCATCTCGCCGACGCCGACGCAATCCGTGCCGGCGGCCACCGCCTCCATGCCGAACGCCATGGTCGCGACGGTGGCCTTCTCGTCGAGGGCCGCGTCTTGCGTGATGTCGCCGGTCGGCAGGTCGATGGCGAGGTCGAACACCTTGAAGCCGAGGCCGTAGGCGGCGCAGATCTGGTTGATCGCTCCCCCGCCCGCGGCGAAGTTCTCGAGCATCTGGCGATTCACCGCATCGGGGAAGGCCGAGACTCCGCGCTTCGTCACGCCGTGGCTGCCGGCGAACACGCAGACCAGCGGCCGGTCCAGCGTCGGCATCGCCTTGCCCTGCCACGCCCCGAGCCAGGCGACGAGCTGCTCCATTCGCCCGAGCGCGCCGGCGGGCTTCGTCAGCCGCGCCTCGCGTGCCGCGATCGCCGCGGTCGCATCGCGATCGGGGCCGGGCATCGTCTCGATCAGGCGGCGGATATCCGCGAACGGGGTCGGGTCGGTCATCGGGTCCAAAGGATTGTTGTGGGCGGGCTTGCGCCGGTGGACGGGCGCGCCGTTCCCGCGAGCTATAGTGGTGCGGGACGCGCGGGTGAAGGCTGCGTGCGGACGAAGGCCGATTGCGAGCGAAGGCGGCGTGATGGTGGGCGGACCGTTCCGCGGCGAGGCCGATTGGCCGGGCCGCGACCTGTTGCACGATCTGGCGGCGTGCCTGCGCTTCTACTCGCGCCTGCCGCTGCCGAGGTTTCCGGGCGAGCCCGATCCGCACGCCGTCCCCGACTTCCGGACGATCCCGCGGATGCTGCCGCTGGCCGGCCTGATCCTGGCGCTGCCGCCGGCCCTCGTGCTGCTCGCCGGATGGTGGATCGACCTCGGGCCCTTCGTCGCGGCGACGCTCGCCGTCGCCGTCGCGGTGATGCTCACCGGTGCGCTGCACGAGGACGGCCTCGCCGACGTCGCCGATGGGTTCGGCGGCGGCGCGACGCCGGAGCGCAGGCTCGAGATCATGAAGGACAGCCGCATCGGCGCCTATGGCGGCGTCGCGCTGATGCTGTCGCTGGCGCTCCGGATCGGCGCGCTCGCCACCCTGCTGGACCGGACCGGCACGGCCGCCGCCACCGGCCTCGCCCTCGCCGCGATCCTGTCGCGGGTCGCCGCGCTCGCGCCGATGGTTCTGCTCGCGCCGGCCCGACCCGGGGGCTTGTCCGCCGCGGTCGGCCGCCCGAGCCGGGCGGCGACGGGTACGGCCATCGGCATCGGATTGGTATTGGCATTGCTGGCGCGCCCGCTCGGCCTGCCGTTCTCCGGCATCCTCGCGATGGTGGTGCTGGCGCCGCTCGCCGCCCTCGCCATGACGCGCATCGCCCGGCGGAAGATCGGCGGGCAGACCGGCGACGTCGTCGGAGCCTGCCAGCAGGTCGCGGAGATCGGGGCCCTCCTCGCCCTGCTGGCCACGGTCTGAGCTTGATCGCAAGGCCACAAAGCAGGCATGGACGCGGCATGAACCCGCCCATCCCGACGTCGTCCGGCAAACCCTCGAGCCCGTGCACCAAGGTCTGCGTCCTCGACGGGCCGAGCGGCCTGTGCATCGGCTGCGGCCGGACGCGCGACGAGATCGGGCTGTGGGGCTCGCTCTCCGAGCCGCAGCGCCGCGCGATCATGTCAGGGCTCCCGGCCCGGTTGCGGGGGGCCGGTCTCGCGGTGGCCGGAACGCCGGCATGACGATCCTCGCGTTGATCGCGATCGGCCTGGTGGTGGCCGTGCTGGTCGCGACCGACGGCGGCCGGATCGCCGGGGCGATCGAGCCCGACCAGCTCGCCGGCCTCGCCTGGGGCGCCGGCATCCTCGCGCTGGTGGTCGCCGGGTTCTGGCGGCAATTCGCCGGCGCCCCCGGAAAGAACCTCCAGGCGCTGCTGCTCTGGTGCGGCCTCGGGCTCGCCTGCATCGTCGGCTACGTCTATCGCGAGCCGCTGCAGGAGGTCGGCGCGCGGGTGACCGGTGCGTTGCGCCCTGGCTCCCCGACGATCGGCCCCGGGGGCACAGTGACGATCACGCGCCGGTCGGACGGCGCATTCCTGGTCGAGGCGCAGGTCGATGGGCGGAGCCAGAGCTTCGCCTTCGACACCGGCGCCAGCGCGGTCGTCCTCACCGCGGAGAACGCCGCGGCGCTCGGCCTCCGCCCGGAAGCCGGCGCATTCACCGCCCGCGTCGCGACGGCGAACGGCATCGCCTATGCCGCGCCGACCACGCTCGACGCGCTCGCCATCGGCCCGATCACGGAACGGCGCGTCCCGGCGCTCGTCGCCAAGCCGGGCGCCCTCGACGGCAACCTGCTCGGGCAGAGCTTCCTGACGCGGCTCGCCGGCTACGAGGTCCGCGGCGACCGGCTGATCCTGCGCGGGCGCTGATCAGGCGGCGTCCCGCTCCGGCAACGCCCGCGAGACCAGCGCCACGGCGGCGCGCAGGGTCGCGAGGTCGGCCGCGGCCTCGACGCCCGCCGTCGAGAGGTGGCGCCGGTACGCCCGCGCGCCCGGCCGCCCGTTGAACAGCCCGAGCATGTGCCGGGTGATGGCATGGAGCCGCTCGCCGCCTTCCAGCGCCGCCGCGACGTAGGGCGCATAGGCCTCGACCGCCTCGAACGCGTCCGCCACCGGGGCCGGCGCCCCGAACAGCTCGGGATCGACCGCGATCAGCCCGGCCGGATCGCCGTAGGCCGCGCGCCCGACCATCACGCCGTCGAGGCCGGACAGGTGCGCCTTCGCCTGCGCCACGGTGGCGATGCCGCCGTTCACCGCAATCGGCAGGGCGGGAAATGCCTGCTTGAGGCGGACCACCCGGCCGTAGTCGAGGGGCGGCACGTCGCGGTTCTCCTTCGGCGACAGGCCCTGGAGCCAGGCCTTGCGCGCGTGCACGATCAGCCCGTCGACGCCGGCCGCGACGACCGCGCGGGCGAGCGTGTCGAGCGCCGGCTCCGGGTCCTGCTCGTCCACGCCGATCCGGCACTTCACCGTCACCGGCACCCGCACCGCCGCCTTCATCGCCGCGACGCAGGCGCCGACATGCTCCGGCTCCAGCATCAGGCAGGCGCCGAAGCGCCCGTTCTGCACCCGGTCCGACGGGCAGCCGACGTTCAGGTTGATCTCGTCGTAGCCGTAGCCCTCCGCGATCCGCGCGGCCTCGGCGAGGTCGGCCGGCTCGGAGCCGCCGAGCTGCACCGCCACCGGATGCTCCGCGCGCGAGAACCCGAGCAGCCGCTCCCGTGGGCCGTGGATGACCGCGCCGGTGGTGACCATCTCGGTATAGAGCCGCGCCCGCGCCGACAGCACACGATGGAACGCCCGGCAATGGCGATCCGTCCAGTCCATCATCGGCGCGACGCTAAAGCGCCAGCCCGCGAGGGTGCCTTCCGTCTCGGCCGCCGCAATCATTCGGATCTCGTACCCTAAAAAGCATCTCTCGCCGGCAGGACGCCGCCCTGCCCGCCTGCGGCGGCTTTGCCGTATCCACCTCGGCCGCGAGCCGGCGCGCGGACGCGTTCGGATACCATGCGCAGGAGACGGCACAAAGGCAGCACGGTGGGCTCGGCGATGCGCGGGCCCGAGCAGCGCCTCGGTTGCGAGCGCCGTCGCGAGCCATGGGATCGATGCGCCGCGTGCGCGACGGCAAGGGACCGCTCCGCCAACCCACCCGCCGATACCCACTTGCCGATACCCACTTGCCAAGCGCGGAACGAGCCTCTAGACACCCCCTCGCGACCGGAACAGGCCTCCACCGCCGACCGGTCCGCAGGGCGCCCGTAGCTCAGCTGGATAGAGCACCAGACTACGAATCTGGGGGTCAGAGGTTCGAATCCTTTCGGGCGCGCCATACCCACACAGCAATGCGAACACCGGGCGGTGGCCATGCACCCGCCACGACGACGCCCAGATGGTCCTGTCATCGACTCGGTCGTCGACGTTCGTTACGGTGCGGTCGACGAACACCGGAAGCCACGCGTTTCGGAACGAAATCTCGCCCGTCGTCATGGTCTCTCGCATCGGCCGGGGAACCCACGGTCGGCAACCGGGTGAACGCGCGGGAAACTCGCCGACACGGGGCCGTTGCAGCGCCGCAACTGCTAAGGTCCGCTGAGCCGTCGGCAGCCTGCAGCGTTCCTTCCCGACCGCTTCGAAATCGCCAACCTCGTCCTCGACCATTCGACAGAGCAGGTCTAGGTTCCGTTTCACGGCGGCGGTGGCCTAACTCCTGTCCTGCTATTGGATCTGCGTAGGCGCTCGGAGCGCAACGCGCGGACGCGAGGTGCGTGACATTCGCGGTGGCTTCGTCGCACAGCGCGCGCAAGGTAGTTCATGATTTTCATGCTACTCTTTATCGATATATCGAAATGTATTTCTTGAGCCTAACTGTTTACTCGTCTCTAAAATGCTACAAGTTGTGATCTCTGGGGATAAAAAATAAAAATTAATTGATTGATTAAATCTCACAGCCACCTTAATGGTAGTCGTGAAATATTTAATAACAACCCTTGAGACGACCATTTTGAAAGCATCGCTTTGGTGAACTACGACAAGATCGAATCCCCGGAGCCATAGATGGACAAACGCTCGGAAGTCGTACGGCTGTCGTCGGCTCTCGCGGCTCGGGTCCGCTATGCGCAGATGGTGGGCGGTCCGATCCTGCCGGCGCAGATCGAAGCGCTTCTCGATGCGGCGAAGCTGCTTCAGGCCTGCGATGTCCCGTGGCCGCCTTTGGTCGAGCAGGTGCTCCACGATGTCGCCAAGGAGCTGGAGGGTCCGGCGAGAACGCTCGATGTCGAGCCCGGTGGCTGAGTCGGGCGTTCCCTGATGCCGAAGCTCGCGGAGCATCAGCCGTTGCCCGACGGCCCCATCTTGCTTGCGGGCACGAACCCCATCAGCGCGGCCAGCCCGGCCTCGGTGATCGTCCAGCGGCAGGCCCCGGCCGGGTCGGCCTCCGGCAAGGGTTCGATCAGCCCGCGCTTGGCCAGGGCTCGAATCTGGCGGTCCTGCGGATGGTAGAGGCGAGCGCCGCGCGACAGGATCTCGAGGCGGTAGCGCCCGCTCGCGGGCAGCCAGGGCTTCGCCTCAGCCATGGCGCCGCCGCTCCCGGCCGGCCATCGCGGCGAAGGGCCTGACGGCACGGCTCGCGAAGGGTTGGGCGAGCCAGGCATGGCCCGCAATACCCTTGGGATCCGCCGGCTTGTCGCTCGCAGCCACCCGATCCGCGATGACGACGTGGCAGGGCACTGAATCGGTCGTGTCGACGCCAGAGGCGGCACTCGATCGATTGGTCGGTGAGTCCGCCCGCACCGGAGTACGCTCGGCCGTGTTTCCGAGCCTGCCCGCGAGATCGGACGCGGCTCGGACCCATTCGCCGAATGCGAAGGAAACGCCCACGCGACGCGAGACGGCCAGAACGGCGGAGTTCCCCCGCGCGAGACGGTCGCCGTCGACCTCCAGTTGTGGGGCGAGGATCTGACCGATCGACGCAAGAATCCTGTGCAAAACGCTAGATCGCGCCTCAAAACAGTAAACCGATGACGCGTCGAGCGCGGCGCACTCGATGTCGGGTTTCTCAAGACCAATCAGGCGCTGGTCGTTGCCAGTGAGCCTCCCGGGAAGCGTGTCGAGGAGAGGGACAAAGCTCCACTCCGCCTCATCCGGCTTCATAACATCGACTACGAATGCTGGATAACCCGGCCGAAACCCCATTCTACGCTCACTTGCTCTAAGCTATCGCATGTATATTATAACCTCAAAAGAAGATATCAATCAAGTTTCTAGTTTATGGAATCGAATATATGATGCTCCAATGGCTATAAAATCAAAATCCCGCACGGACGATGACGATCTTCGGCAATTCGGCAGCGCTGTTTGCAGCCATCGTGCGATCGTCCAGCACAAAAATCCGAACATCATGGACGGACGACGATGGCATCTCGGCCCCATCCGAGGCACCGGACCATCCGCAGCACGTGTCCTGGAAACTGGCAAAAATCCACTATAGGGCCGCCCCAAACGCAACGTCTGGTTTAATATAGGTTTACATTGACATTTTCTCCTAACGGATACAGTTTTTCGTCAAATACAATTTGGCAAAAATCAATAAACGGCAAAATGCTCGATCCGGGTCGTGGACGGGCTTCGAAGCGCGATCAGAACCGACTGGTCACTTCGTCGCCTGAAATCAGCATCGCGGATCCGCTGCAGGACACGATCGAGGGAAACATCGCAGCCGGCAGAGGCCGGGATATCGATCGCGACAGGCGAGAATTCGTTCGAGGGCAAGCCATGCATACGATCTCTACCGATGGGTTCACGCGTCCCAGTCACGTCGACGCCGGGGTGGCGCCGATGCTACAATGGTTGAAGATCAGCGCGCTGACGATCGACCCGAGCTATCAGCGCCCGATCATCGGTGTGGGTCGCAGGAACGTCGAACGCATTGCCAGCATGTTCTCGTGGTGCTGCTTCACCCCCGTGGTCGTCTCCCCCGTCGAAGGCGGCCGCTTCGCGATCATCGACGGGCAGCATCGCACCACGGCGGCGCTGCTCGTCGGGTACGACGAGGTGCCGTGCCAGATCGTGATCGCCGCGCGTGAGCAGCAGGCGGCGGCGTTCAAGGCGATCAACTGCGTCACCACGCCGATCGCCCGCGTCGCGGTCCACGCCGCCGCCCTAGTCGCCGGCGAGACCTGGGCCGTCCAGGTCGCCGACGTCTGCGCCCGGGCGGACGCCACGCTGCTCCGCTATCCGCTGCCGATCAGCAAGCAGGCCGCCGGCCAGACGATGGCGGTCGGCGCGATCAAGCAATGCATCAAGCGGCACGGCCAGAACACCGTCATCACCGCCCTGCAATGCGTGATCGAGACCGGCAACAACAAGCCCGGGATGCTGAATGCCCGCATGATCAAGGCCCTGTGCGCGGCGATCGACCGGCATCAGGACTGGCGCGAGGGCGGCCTCGCCCTGTTCGACGCGTTCGACCAGATCGATCTCGCGCGCCTGCAGGCCCGCTGCGACGACGGCTCGGCCACCGGAAGCGACCTCGTGCAGAGAATGGCCGAGGTGATCGCGGTCGAGCTGTCGGCCCTCATGCCGGTCACGCGCGAGCATCGACCCGTGCGCTGGGACGCGCCGCGCCCCAAGCTCGAGGTCGTCAACCTCTGAGCGCGGTGCATCGCGTTAAGAACGCCTCGCCACGTGGGCCCCCCTGCGACCCGGCCACAGTTCGCGCTCGCGGGCAGCGTGTGACGGGTCGCGCGCGATCCTGCCTGCCGACGTCGTGATCGAGCCACGGCGGAGGCACGACAATGCCGTCCGGGGCCGCTCGCGTTGCCCGGCGACCGAACGCCTGCGCCGGAGAATCGACAACTGGCCGACGGTACCAAGCCGCCGAATGCCGCTCGCACGCCCCGCCATCGTCACGTGCCCCGCGATGCACATCCTTCGAATCCGGCCGGTCGAAGGGATGCGATCCACCTGCATCGCCGCATCGGCACGAAACGAGCGGGACGCATGCGATACGCGCCCATCCGATCGAGATCGGATGGGCGCGTGTTCGGAACGAGGGCTCCTCGGTCGCGGCTTCAGACGAAGAACAGGTCGTGGACGATTCCTTTCAGATGGGCGTCGTTCGCCCAGTTCGAGGCGCCGACGAGATCGCTGGCGCGAGCCACGTCGTCCGGCACCTCGCCCTGCCCCTGTGCCAGCAGCGTACCGTTCTTGAACAGTTGCATCAGGCCGTGGCTGTCCACGCCGGCGTGCCAGGTCGCCGTCTCACCCTCGACGATCGCGTCCGCGGCGGCGATCCGGTGTGCGACGCCCTTGTCGGAGATCTCGAACGCCATGGTGTCGGACTGCCCGACCTGCCCCAGCCAGATGTTGTCCGTCCCCGCGCCGTTGCCGGTGTCGAACACGCGCTGGAAGCCGCCCGCATCGAGGTCGTCGAAGCGTACGGTCGCATAGGCGTCGAACGCGCCGTGGATCTCGGGAATCGCGTTGTGGGCCTGGATCTCGAGATGGTTCACGCTGCCGACCAAAGGGGTATCGCTGGCATAGTTGGACGCGCCGATCAGGCTGTGGCCCGCACCACGTCCGACGGCACCGCGCCCTCGCCCTGCGTGAGCAGCACGCCGTCCTTGTAGATGCGCATGACGCCGCCCTCGTCGACGCTCGCCTGCCACAGCGCGGTTTCGCTCTGGGTGATCGCATGCTTGGCGACCAGCCGGTGCTTGATGCCGTCCTCGATGATCTCGAACGCCATGTCGGCGCCGTTCCCGACCTGGCCCATCCAGATGTTGTTCGTGTCCGCGCCGCTGCCGGTGTCGAAGATCCGCTGGTACCAGCCGTGTTCGAGATCATCGAAGCGCGCCTCGGCGCTGACCGAGAAAGCGCCTTCGGCATGATTCAGTTCGCTGTAGGCATGGACGTCAACCTTGCCGGCACTGCCGAGCAGCGGCGCATCACTCGTCCAGTTGGACTTGCCGACCAACTCGCTGGTGCGCACGACATCGGCGGGAACGACCCCGTGCCCTTCGGCGAGCAGGACGCCGCCCTTGTAGAGCTTCATCACGCCGGTCTCGTCGACGCTCGTCGTCCAGTGCGCGTCCTGCCCGGCGACGATCGCGTCCTTGGCGGTGATGCTGTGGTCCTCGCCGTCGCGCCAGATCGAGAACACCATGTCGGTGCTGTCGGCGCGCTGGCCCAGGAACACGTTGTCCCGCTCGGGGCCGTTGCCGAAGTCGAACACGCGCTGCCACGCGCCGCCGGCCGGATCGTCGAACCGGGCGACGACGTCCGCAACGAAGGCGCCATGGATGTCCGCCGGATTCTGGGCCACGGTGACGTCGAGCACCTTGCCGATCAGCGGCGTGTCCCAGCCCCAGTTGGATTTGCCGACCAGTTCGCTGGCGCGCGCGACGTCGGCGGGGACGACACCCTGACCCTGCGCCACCAGCGTGCCGTTCTTCGACAGGAGCATCGTGCCGCCGTCGTCGACCGCGACCTTCCACGTCGCCGTCTCGCCCGCAACGATCGCGTTCGCGGCGGTGATGCTGTAGGGCCGGCCGTCGCGCCAGATCGCGAACATCATGTCGGTGCTGTCGGCGCGCTGGCCCAGGAACACGTTGTCCTGCCCGGGGCCGTTGCCGAAGTCGAACACGCGCTGCCACGTGCCGCCGGCGGGATCGTCGAACCGGGCTTGGGCGGTGGCGGTGAAGGCGCCGTGGATGTCGGCGGCCAGCACGCCCGGAATGACGGTTTCCTGCTGCCCGACGCCTCCGCGCGCGCGCAATGCAGCCATCAGGTCGGCGACCGCGACCGTGCCGTCGTCGAACGACAGCATCTCGATGCCGCTGAGCGTATCCGTGCCGGTCGCCGCGCCGCGGATCGAGAAGCCGGCGTTCAACGCGGCGGGATTCCAGATCACGGTGTAATCCCCGCGGTTGCCCGCGTACACCGCCGTGTCGAAGCCCGCACCGCCGACGAGCGCGTCGTCGCCGCCATTGCCGGTCAGCTTGTCGTCGCCGGCGCCGCCATCGAGCCGGTTGGCGACATCGTTGCCGATCAGGATGTCGGCCGCGCGGCCGCCGACCGCGTTCTCGATCGTGACGCCGTTGGCGATGGTGAAGCCGCCGGTGAACGTCTCGGACGTGCTCACCCAGCCGCCGCCGCCGATCTCCTCCTTCAGCGTCGCGGCGCGCAGATCGATCTTGGAACGGGCGTCGCCGACGTACGCGATCGAGTCGATGCCGCCGGTATCCCAGATCGTCGTATATCCGTGGTTGAAGTCGACGTCGTCGCCGAAGCGATAGACGGTGTCGCCGGTGGCGTTTTCGGACCGGCCGTACATGGCCTGCAGCGCGGCGATGTCGTTCGCAGCATAAGAGCCGGGCTGGGCGTCGAGCGGCGTTCCGTAATCGACCCAGGGCGTGAACGGGTTGTCCTCGCCCAGGAACGGCGAGGTGTAGGTCATCACAGAGTACAGCTGAGAATTCAGCTGATGCCTGCCGGGATCGCCCGCCCAGGTCGCGCCGTCCAGGACATTTCCGAAATCGAGGTCGTGGGTGTGCTTGAGGCCCAGGGCATGGCCGGTCTCGTGGAACCATGTTTCCGAGTAGGTGCCCAGCCGCACCGCCGCGGCCGATCCGGCCACATTGGCGTTGATGCCGATGACGCTGTCGGCGCTGGTCACGCCCACCCACGGCAGCACCGATTCGCCGCCGCCGCCTTCCTCGAGCCTAAAGCTCAAATTGCCGCCCCATGCGACCTCGGTGAAGCGCAAGGCGGTGAAGCTTTCGATATTCGCGATGATCTCGCGATAGAACGGCTTCCAGTCGCCCTCGTCCATGTCCGGGACGCCGTTGCCGTTAATGTCGCTGTAGGCGAAGCTGTAGGTCAGATCCGGTCCGATCCAGGCTCGCCCGACGTTCAGGCTGTCGATCACCGGATTGCCAAAATACCAGATGCCCGTCGTCTGCTCGGCCATGCTTCGCCCCCCGATATGCGCGCGTCCGCCGATCGCAGATCCGGCGCGCGATGCCGTCAGGTTTATTTTCCGAGGTTCGAACACGCCGTTAACAGCCTCGCTCGATTCTTCGTAGATCGTACTTTTGCGGCTCGCGCCCATTGCGCCGGCGATCAGTCATAACATTGAATTAATACTGAAAATACCCATAGAACGAAGGCAATAAGACAGTATATCTGCTTCGATCTTTACATAAGAAATTATACCGATCTTGAAGCGCCTAACAGACCCGTCAGATCTGGCTGCGGGTCATGAGGCTCTCGGCGAGGGCGGTGAAGGCGTCGTGGATGTCGGCGCGTCGCTCGGGGCGGACGGGCAGGCGACGGAAGCGGTCGAACGCGGCATGAGCCCGCTCCACGACCCAGCGGTGGCGACTGCGCTTCCCACGGCTCGTCGCAATCGCGAACGCCTCGCCATGCCACGCGCCCTGCGCCGCAACCGCATCGTCGCCGGCACGCCGTTCGAAGGAGGAGCGGTTCTCGGCTGACGCGCACACCGAGCGCCCCCGGGCGCCGATGCCGCTGTTCGCCACGGCCCGTGCTCTCGACCCCGTCCGCGGCGTCGGTCGTCGAAGCGGTGCCTCGCGTCATGCCCACGATGCCGGACGGTCCGCACGTCCGCACTCAGATGACGATGCCGCTTCCAGAGGCGTCCCGCTTTTGGGATAGATCGGGCCGTGCACGTCGCCTTCGCGACCGTCCGGATGGATCGCTCGGCGATCCCGCGCCCGGATGGCGCAGCGCGTGCCTGGGACGGGGGACGACGATGGACGAACTCAACGGCCGGGTTCTCGGGCTGCAGATCCTGCTCACCGGCGTCATCGCCCGGATGGCGAGCGAGAACCGCTACCCGGTCGGCTTCCTCTCGGATTTTCGCGACGAGATCCGCGCCGTGGTGAGCGGCATCCGGATCACCGGGGCGGAGGACGAGGGCCACGTGCGAGCGACGGCGCTCCACGCGATCGACGAGCTGTTCTCGCTGATGAAGCCGCCGAGCCAGGATTGAACGGGTCCTGCGGTCCGGAATCGCCGGCGCAGGCAGGGCGGACCGCGCCGCATCGATGTCCGCCGGACGCGGCGGCGCCCGCGATGGGCGCGCTTTAATCCGAGCCGCGACGCGATCGGTGTGAATTGTGTCTCCCCAGCAACACGCGGGGCGGGACGAGAAGGTCTTAGCGATGCCTTGGACCTATTCCAATTCGGAAATCGGACCCAACGGCCTGCTGGGAATGGTCATTCCGGGGAACTCGTCGGCATCCCATCCATCAAACTGGAATAGTTCCGATCTCCGATCGGGCCGATGATCGTCGTTCGGCCTCGGAAATCAGCCATAGTTTGGTTCTGTTCCAACATTCGTTCGTTGACGGAAGATCTTTCCCAAGCCCTTTGAGGCCATCGCATCGCCCGACGACTGGCGCTGCGGGTGCCGGGGGGGGTCGGAAGATCGTGCAGAGCTCATCTCGTATTCCAAAGTCGCTGCGTCCTGCTGCCGATGGGCGTTACGCGAAGCTCAAGGAGCAGAAGGGCGTCATCGGCGTCGCCTGCGCCGTCGCGGTCGGCTCGGTCGGCAGCGCCGAGGCGCAGCAGGGGCCTGCATCCGCCCTGCCGCCCCTGAACATCGACGCCCCGATCACGCGGCAGCGCCCGCCCGCTCCGAAGCCCGGCCCGACCCAGGTCAAGGCACGCACGGCCCTGCGCCGTGCGGTGCGGGCCCGCCGTGTGGCGGCACCTCCGGTCGCGGCGCCCGCAATCGGCGCCGCCGCGACCGGCGCCGGCCTGCCGATCCTGGCCCGGGGCGACATCAGCGGCAATCCGTATGCGGACCCGGCCGCGCCCTACAAGGCGGACCGCCTGTCCTCGAACCGCTTCACGCAGCCGATCCTCGACACGCCGAAGTCGATCACCGTCGTCACGCGGGAGGTGATCGACGACAAGAACGCGACCAGCTTCCGCGACATCCTGCGGACCACCGCCGGCGTGACGCTCGGTTCCGGCGAGGGCGGCAACGCCTTCGGCGACCGCTTCTTCATCCGCGGCTTCGATGCGCGCAACGACGTGTTCATCGACGGCATCCGCGACCCGTCGGTCAGCGTGCGCGAGAACTTCTTCACCGAGCAGGTCGAGATCCTGCGCGGCCCGGCCTCGTCCTTCGCCGGCCGCGGCACGGCGGGCGGCGCGGTGAACGTCGTCACCAAGCAGGCCACCACGGCGGGCGACTTCTACAACACCGAGAGCCAGGTCGGCAGCGACAGCCGCGGCCGCGTCACGCTCGACTTCAACCAGGTGATCAGCCCGGCGCTCGCGGTCCGCATCGGCGGCCTGTACCAGGAATCCGGCGTCGCCGGGCGGCGGTTCGTGACCGACGACCGCGACGGCGCGGCGCTCGCCGTGACGCTGAAGCCGGCCGACGACTGGAAGTTCACCGCCAACTACGTCCACACCGACCTGAACGGCTTGCCCGATTTCGGCGTGCCCTTCAACGCCCTGTCGCGGCGGCCCTTCACCGAAAGCATCGTGCCGCGCGACACCTATTACGGGTTGGTCAACCGCGATTTCCAGCACGTCCAGCAGGATACCGGGACGCTGACCGCGGAATGGTCGCCGACCGAATGGGTCACGCTCAGCAACCGGTTCCGGGCCGCGCACTCGGTGCTCGACTACGTCGGCACGCTGCCGGAGGCCCCGGTGATCCCGGCCAACCGCAACCTCTACGGCACGACGCTCAGCCTCAACCCGCAGAGCCGCTACCAGACGGTCGACGTCACGGCCGACATCTCCGACGCGACCTTCCGCTTCGACACCGGCCCGATCAAGCACACCCTGGTCCTCGGCACCGAGTTCAGCCGCGAGGAGGTGAGCCGCCAGGGCTATACAGGCCTGACCTCGGAATTGTTCTCGGGCAACTTCAGCGGCAACGGGACGCTTCGCGGCATCAACATCCTCACCCCGCCCAACACGCTGCCGTTCTCGACCCGGCCGACCAAGGCCGGCAACCCGACGGTCATCCCGGTCGACACGAAGGCCGGATACCTGATCGAGACGATGAACCTCAGCGATCTCGTGCTGCTCAACGGCGGGGTGCGCTTCGACGACTACGCGATCACCTCGTCGAACGACACCAGCTCGGTGTCGGCCCATTCCGGAAACCTGAACTACAACATCGGGCTGACCCTGAAGCCGACCTCGACCGTGAGCGTCTACGCCGCGCACGCGACCTCGTCGAACCCGGTCGGCGCGGAGCTCGACGCGTCGAGCTCCCTCTACGGCGGCCTCAATCCCGCCTTCGCCGGCAACCAGATCCTGCCGCCGGAGCAGAACACGGCCGACGAGATCGGGGTCAAGTCCGAGCTGTTCGACCGCCGCCTGCTCGCCACCGCGGCCCTGTTCAACACCGTCAAGGACAATGCGCGCGAGACGATCGGCAGCGGCACCAACGCGGTGATCTCGGCGACCGGCGCGTACCGGGTGCGCGGCCTCGACCTCGAGCTGGCCGGCAGGGTCAGCGACCGGCTCAGCCTGTTCGGCGGCTACGTCATCATGGACACGCGGGTGACGCAGTCCGCGATCCCGCAGAACGTCGGCAGCCGGCTGGCCAACATCGCCAACCGCTCCTTCAGCATGCTGGCGAAGTACCAGCTGTCCCCGATGTTCGAGGTCGGCGCGCAGGTGGTCAACAACTCGCGGGTGGCGGGCGGCACCCTGGCGGCCAACGCCAACGTCCTGCCCTCGTACTGGCGCTTCGACGCCTTCCTCGAGGCGAAGGTGAACGAGAACCTGACGGTGAAGCTCTACGGCGCCAACCTCACGGACCGGCGCATCTACGACGCGCTGTACCAAAGCAACGTGCCGTTCACGCAGCTTCAGCCCGGCCGCACCATCTCGCTGATCGCGCAGACGCGGTTCTGAGCGATGCTGGTCTGCATTCCCGAGGTGCTGAGCAAGGCCGAGGTCGCGGAGTTCCGCGCGATCATGGACGCGGCGGAGTGGGAGGACGGCCGGTCCACGGCCGGCTCGCAGTCCGCCCTGGTCAAGCGCAACGAGCAGCTGCCGCCCAACGGCGCGGTCGCGCGGCGCCTTGGCGAGCGCATCGTCGGCGCGCTCCTGGCCAACCCGCTCTTCGTCTCGGCCGCGATCCCGCTGCACATCTTCCCGCCGCTGTTCAACCGCTACGGCGAGGGGCACCATTTCGGCGTGCACGTCGACAACGCCGTGCGCGGCGACCCGATGACGGGCCTGCGCATCCGCACCGATCTCTCGGTCACGCTCTTCCTCGCCGAGCCCGACACCTACGACGGCGGCGAGCTCATCGCGGAGGATTACTACGGCTCGCAGGAGGTGAAGCTGCCGGCGGGCGACCTCGTGCTCTACCCGGCATCGAGCCTCCACATGGTCACGCCGGTGACGCGGGGCACGCGGGTCGCCTCGTTCTTCTGGCTGCAGAGCATGATCCGCAGCCCGCAGGCGCGCAGCCTGATCTACGACCTCGACACCTCCATTCAGGGGCTCGTCGGGGAGCTGGGCCGCGACCACGCCGAGGTGGTGCGGCTCACGGGCATCTACCACAACCTGATCCGGACCTGGGCCGAGACATGACCGATCATCGACCCCGCCGGCGATCCGCGATCCGCGCGATCGCCCTCGCCCCCCTGCTCTGGCTGGCGCCGGCGCAGGCGCAGCAGCCGGGCGCCGTCCCGCCGCCGGCGATCGCCGCGCCGGCCGCACCCGCGCCGGCGAAGCCCGCGCGGCCGACCGAGGTCGAGGTCGGCGGCCCTGCCCGTGCGCCGCTGGCTGCCGAAGCGCCGCCGGCGCCGGAGCCGGGCCCGCGAAGGGCGATTTCCGCCTCGGCCCCCGGCGGCCACGAGCTGTCGCCGTGGTCGATGTTCCTGAACGCCGACATCCTGGTGAAGGTGGTGATGAGCGGGCTGGCGCTCGCCTCGGTCGTCACCTGGACGATCCTCGTGGCGAAGACGATCGAGCTCGGCCTCGCCCGCCGAAGCCTCGTGCGGGCGCTCGGCCGCGTCGCCGAGACCGGTTCGCTGGCCGAGGCCGAGCGGGCGCTCGGCGGGGGCGGCACGATCCTCGACCGCCTCGTCGGCACGGTCGCGAACGAGGTGCGGATCTCCAAGGGCCATGCGGAGGGCATCAAGGAGCGGGCAGTCTCGCGCTGCTCCGAGCTGGTGAAGGCGGAAGGCCGCCTCGCCCGCCGCGGCATGGGCGCGCTCGCCACGATCGGCGCGATCTCGCCCTTCGTCGGCCTGTTCGGCACCGTCTGGGGCATCATGAACAGCTTCATCGGGATCTCGCGGGCGCAGACCACAAACCTCGCGGTGGTCGCGCCCGGCATCGCGGAGGCGCTGCTGGCCACCGCCATCGGCCTCGCCGCCGCGATCCCTGCGGTGATCATCTACAACCACTTCGCCCGGGCGACCCGGAGCTACGGCGACTTGGTCCAGCGCGCCTCCGGCACGGCGATGCGGCTGCTGTCGCGCGAACTCGAGCGCGGCGAGGTCGGGCGCCATGCGCCGCTGGCGCAGGCGGCCGAGTGAGCGGGGGGCCCTGAACCATGGCGATCTCACTCGGTGGCGACGAGGACGGTGACGAGTTCGGCGAGGCGCACGAGATCAACGTGACGCCGTTCATCGACGTGATGCTCGTGCTGCTGATCATCTTCATGATCGCGGCACCGCTCTCGACGGTCGACCTGCCGATCGACCTCCCCTCCTCCAGCGCGGTTCCGCAGAAGCGACCGGACAAGCCGACCTACGTGACGATCAAGGCCGACCTCGCGGTCGCGATCGGCGAGACGCCGGTGCGGCGCGTGGACCTCGCGCAGGCCCTCGACGCGCAGGCCGATCCGAGCCGGGAACGGCGCATCTTCCTGCGCGCGGACCGCGCGGTCCCCTACGGCGAGATGATGGACGTCCTCGAGATTCTCCGCGCCGGCGGCTACCTCAAGGTCGCGCTCGTCGCGCTCGAAGGTCCGCCCGCGGATGCGTCGGGGTCGGGGTCGGGGCCGGCGCCACGGGCGCCATGACGGGCAGGATCGGCAGAGCACACGCGCTCGGGGCTTCCGGCACGGCGCGCCTCGGCTGGCCGCTCTGGTTGGCCGCGGGCGCGTTCGTGCTCGCGCTGCATGCCGGCGGCGGCCTGCTCGCGCTCGGCTCCACGGAGCCAGACGAGGCCGACGACCTCGGCGCCGCCGCCTTGGAGGTCGGCCTGGAGATGACGGCGCCGCGGCGCGAGCCCTCGGACCTGCCGCCCGGACCGGAAGCCGACGACGCGGCCGCCTCGCCGGCCGTCGTCCAGCAGAAGGCCGTCGACGACCCGACCGAGTTGCCGAAGGCCGTGCCGACCGAGACGGAGGATCCCGACCGGATCGTCTCGCCGGAGGCGCCCCTCAAGCCGCAGGAGGACGAGAGCAAGGTCAAGGTCGCCGAGACCAGCCCGTCGGCGGAGTCGGTCGCGTCCGAGGCCGCCGCCGCGCCGACCTCCGAGACGGTCAAGGAGGCTGCGATCGCGACCGCGCCCGTCCTCGGCACCGGCGAGAGCGCCCGCCGCGTCCGCACGACGTGGCAGAAGCAGCTCATGGCCCATCTCGACCGGCACAAGCGCTACCCGGGCGGCGCCACGCATCCGACCGGCGAGGTGCTCGTGAGCTTCCTCCTCGACCGCGTCGGCCACGTGGTCTCGGCGACGGTGCTGAAGGGGTCCGGCGACGGGGCGCTCGATCAGGCCGCCCTGACGATGATGCACCGATCCGATCCGGTTCCGCCGCCACCGCCGCTCGTCGCGGACGAGGGGCTGACCTTCACGATCCCGGTGGTGTTTCGCGCCAAGCCGAAGGGCAAGTGAGACGGCCGCGTCCCGTGCCGACGACACCGGAGATCGCGCGGCCCGATCCCAGCGCGCAGGGGTGCTGAAACGCAAAAATCCCGCCCCGGGTCTCCGGGTACGGGATGCGAACCTAAACGCTGTTCGATCTTAACGGCTGTTTAGGATTGGTGCCCAGGAAAGGACTGAGGCACATCCCACAAAAAACAAGCGAATACAGACACTTATAGCAGCGCCTATTTGCAGCTTTGTATCACCGTTTTGTATCACCAGGCAAGGTCAACCTTTTCAGAAAGTCAATCCGAGTACGACTACACCAGCTCTTGTATTCGGCGGACTCTATCTTTATAGTCGGCGTGCGCCTCAACAGGTCGCCTTCTGCTCCGGGAAGGCTATGATCCGTGGCGACATAAGAGCAGGGCTCGGCGCGCCTGCATCCTGGTAGCCACCGGCGGGTCAACCCGCCTTCGTATGTTCTATGCTGGATGCCCGGTTTGGTATTTCCAGCGGCGATCTCGTTGGGCTGGAGGATGTAGTTGTGAGCAAAGTTCCTAAAGCGGGACAACCCCGACTGGCTAACGGCGTTGATGATCTTCCTAAAGGTCATAGCCGCCAGCCGCCCAAGTTGACTTTGACGCAAATCACGCAGCGTCAGCTGGAACCGACGGGCTCGGAATCGTTGGTAGACGATGCGCACCGGTTCGAGGAGGATGAGAATGAGGAGAGCGAGCCTTCACCTGCTCGCTTTGCAGCTTCACAGGCGAAATATGCCGAGTCGCTGCGCAGTAAGTTCGGCCCTGACTGGATCTCAGAACACCCTCTCATCAATCCGATGAAGATCATCGAGGAAGCGGCTGATCGACCGATGTCAGCGGCGTTCATGTGTAAGCAGGCATGCGTACTGCTTAATGTCGGCAATCATGCGCGCGTACGCCGGTATCTTGTGGCGGGATACTGTGTTGCTCAGGGTTTTAAGGCGCATCGCGAGCAAATCAAGGATTTAGCATTCGATTTACAGGACGGACGTTCAACGAATCCAATGAAGAAAGAGACGGTCGAACAAAACTTAATGCACTATGTTTTCATATATATATTTTATCAGAGCGGCATGGAGACAAGAGATCGTGCGGCGCAATATGCGCAATCTCTTAAATACTACTTCGATAGGGATACAGCGCCCATCGAAGTCGATAAATTGCTAAAACAGTACGGGCAAAACAAGCTGCGCCTTGCGGCGCAACTCCGCGATAATATCTTAAAAGGAGCACGCGAGTGGGTCCAACAAGGTAAGGATCCGACTTCCGTCACTATGGAGGAGGTCCTAGCTTCGATGTCTGCCGGGGAAGCAAAGCTGAAGAAGGCACACGCTGCGACCGACCAAGCGGACTACAGCCCTCGCGACATCGCGCCAGGAATCGTCAAACATAAGGCTGAGGTGGACAACCTGTCCGATGAAGCTGAATGGCTCTTAGAGAACGATCCCGACAAAAATCCTGACGTCGCCGAATTCGACGAAGACGACGAGCTTGAGCCTGATGATCCATTAGGGGAAGAGAATACCCAACTACCTGAAGTCGATGAGTTCTTCAGCGACATGATGCGGTTGACAGCGCAGTTGGTAGTCGGTCTCGACAACAGGCTCGACCCGCTTCACCGCGAACCGATGTTGTTCCTGATCCGTGAACTCTGGATCAAGGTCGTGCGCTTTCGAAAATTGCTCGCCTAGCGGCTTCGGCGTCCCGACAGGATTAAGTGGCAGGGCCATATCACGGTGTAACACCGTGATATGGCCCTGCCGCAACGATTCGTGACTTTCGGATCGAGCAGCATGGAGCTAGGCCGCCATGTTGCTACGATCTGACGAGTGCCGATTACAGGCGGTCGACTATTAACTGGCAGCCGCCGCATGGGTTTGCCTCTGACATCCCGCACCCGACGTTTTCTGCGGCCGTAGCCGACGACGTAGCTCGCGCGGTCGTTGATGTGCTCGACGTCAATCTGGATAGCGGGTGCTGGCGTCGTTCGCGGAGCTCGAGCTGTTTCTTAAAACTCGTAGCGAGCCGCCCGCGCAGGTGTAAGCACGGAAAGCAACGCGGGAGAGTAGAGAGATTGGCATTCCGTAAAGCAGTTGTGTCGCACAACGAGGATTGGCAAATATGCCGCGCTTTCACATTGCCAAACATATCATCATGGCACCCAGATATGAACCTTCCAACGACCTTACAAATTCCAACTATACAATCCAGCAACGTAGCCGTAGGGCTCAAACCCTTGTAACGCAACCACCCCCGCCGACCCGGCTCGCAACGGCACCAACCGGCCCCCAGACCCCCTCAATCACCTCGCCGAAGGCACCTTCAACCAAAACATCGCCTCAGCCCCTCAGTGCCCCCTCGAGACCCCCACGGCCCAAAACTCGTGCCAAGCCACGCAAACGGCCGAAGGCCCGCTTGCCGATCAACACATGGCCGAGGTTTCTGGCAGCGCACACCGACGATCCCAGCAGTATCGCCCGAAACGAAGAACGCCTGCACGCCGCGATCAAACTCACGCGCGAAGCGCACCTCGAGATCGCGCCCGAGCAAGCGTTCGCGCTTTCGGCTTGCAACTACACAGCTCGGATCAACTACGCCGAGGTCGCCACGGATCTGATCACCCGCTTCACCAGTTCGCTCCCCCGGAGCGCGCCGGTGTTTTTTGTTACCCTGATCCGGGACAGCTACACCCTGCCCTACGATGACGCTGCAGACCTCAACCTGTTCAAGCTCGAACAGTGGGTGCGAGCCGAGCTCCATGGAGCCAGCTTCATCGGCATGACCGAGGCCGCCCTCTACACCAACGCCGGCGAGGTACGAGCCGGCTGGCAACGGGCAATCTCTTGGCACCCGCACCTGCTCGTGTGGGACGTGACCGAGCAGCGGATGCACGAAATCTGCGACAGCATCAACTTCCGCATCAGAACGCTCATACCGGGGGTTCGGGCTGCACATTTCCGGCGACTTGAGCCGGAGCAGGTCGAGGGGCAAGTCCTCTACATGCTGAAGGCCCCGGTCAACGAGTATCGTATCTATCCCAAGATGAGGACGGTCACCGTCGGCGAAAATAGCAAGACCATGAAGGAGCCGACGGGTCGTTTCAGGAGCAAGAAGTATCAACTTGGCCCTGGCGACCTTACCCGAATGGCGAATTTGATGGCGAGCAAAACTTTGGACGGACTCTCTTTTGCGGCTGGGGAGGGCAAGGCGGTTCTCGATGCGATCAACTTCGAAACTCGCACCGCCTACCGAGCCGTTCAAGTTCAGGAGCGTGACCGCGAGGCAACCCGGCTCAGATCAAGATCCTTACCGCCCAAACGTCGGCAACGGTAGAGCGGGGACCCTTCGCAGCCTCGTTCCTCCTATCGAACCCTTAAGGTGATGCCCGGCGTCACGTAAGAATCATCGGGCAGCATTTCGTTGCCCGATGAGAGGCAAGGCCATGACAGATCTGAAAACTGGCCGCACGTGGAGTGACGAGCGGCACAAGGTACGCGTCGAGTTGAGGGCTGTGATTGATTGGATCGTAGAGGCCGGGCAGTCTGACGCTTTATCGAACGAGGATATCGTCCAGGTGATCCTCGAAACCGCGGTCGGTTACCACGCCTGGGGCGGGGAGCCCGATGACGTGGCGTGCCGCATTGAGCGATTGGCGCAACGCGTTCGAAATGGTGAGCGCTTCGAACTTTGATCGTATCAACGGGGACGGGGTCGCCGCTTGGTGGCCCCTACCCGTGACGTTTGACCCACCTGCAGAGGACGATGCGCTCGCGCGGCAGGCGTTCGGACAGGTTCCTCGTTTGATGAGGGTCAGAGGACAGCCTGCCCCCGTGCGCCCCGCCTGTTGGTCGATATCGCCCCCCCGAAGAGGCCCTGCCTCGGTCCGTAAAGGTTCGGGGCTGCCGCAAGGAGCCTCCAACCACAAAGATGCAGTTTCATGTCAACGAACCTTCTCGCCGAGATCGAGGCCATCGAGCGTGACGTCACCGCTGGTCGGGGCGGCAGCCCCAGTGTCAACAACCTCTGGCGTGCTGGCGTCGACAACCGCGCTCGGCACCCTGGCCTCTTCCCGGCCCTGCCTCAGCTCGTCGGCCATCAGACCCTCCTCGCACGATACCTCAGCGACGAGCTGCCCGGTGCCCTTGCCCAGCGCGGTGGCTGCCGTCTCGCCGGGTGTAGCGCTGCATCGCCCTGCACCTCAGCCGCCTGCCCCGTCTGTCGCGCTCTTGGCGACGCTTGGTTGGCTGGAACGTGTCGGCACCTCTTGAAGTCGAAGCCGCACGGCTGGGTCGCCTTCGGCGGCATCATCCTGGACCGGGACCCGATTGAGGCGCTCGACGGCTACAGCCCGCGTCGGCTCCATGACGAGTTCACTCAGTCTTTGCGCTTGCTCGGGCTCGACCATTTGGCCTGGCACGGCCGTTTCGCTTTCTCAGTGCAATCGAGCCTTGCCACGCACGAGGACAGCATCACGATCACTGTGGCTGCCGCCGCGACCACCGGCCCGTATCACGATCTCACTGGGCGCTTCGATGAGCAGCCGCTGGGATCGCTCCTCGCCTTCCGAGCAGCAACGACGGTCGAGCCAGGAGACGCCGGCGTTGAAGGGGCCTGCCGACTGGCTCACCACCAGTGGAACGTCCCCACGGCGACTCAACAGGGCTGTGTGCGCTTCTCTCAGGTTGCGGAACCGCCGGTGCATAACTTGCCGGGTGATCTGCGAGCGATTGAACTCGAACTGGGGGTCGCCTCTCACATTGCAACGTGGGGATACCGTGACTTGCTGCTGCCAGCGTCCGCTGCCCGTTTCGATCATATAATCGGGTCAGACTGGGTGTCGGGGTAGCGATGCGGCGACTTGCGTCGTGACGGTACTGCCAAATGTCAATGGTGGGCTGCGCAGCAGGCGTGTTCAAGTGTGAGAGCCCGAAGGATGGACTCGCACTGTGCTCCTCGCCGATTCTTTGGTTGGAAAGCGCTAGACGTGCGCAGGAGAATGTTGGTGCTGAAATTGGGTGGTGTCTCAGTTTGAATTTGGCGCTGTCGGCTCACTGAGCCGATCCCATGCTTCAAAATAGGCGGGCAAAGCGTAGGCCTTGGGCTGAAGCCAGTAAGTGACGCCCGCGGCGCTCTCGCCACGGTGCGCTCCTTCCTTCACTTCCCTAAGCGTCATCACGTAGCATATCGGAGCGGCCGTATTGGCAAGGGTGGTGATAATCCACCAGTGCGTCCGCAATTTAGCTAAATCAGATCCGAGAGGGACAGGGGCCTTCTTGGACAACGCCTTGGATTGGACCGGAATCGCAATCCCGTCCTCTCCTTTGGCGGCGTACAAATCGGCACCGCGCGCATTCCTCACTGTTGGCATAACCTGCCAGCCGCGCCGAGAGAGTTCGCGAGCCACGTGATAAAGCCCCGCATTACCTGTAAGTTGATGTTTCATCTTTCTTTTTCCAGTTCGTCTGCAACTTTACGGCGCGTACTACTATGGCGATCAATAATTTTATCGATCGCATTGCCAGTAAAATATTTTCCTTCGTCGCCGAGCTTAAAACCCCGCTTATTTAGAAGTGGCAGCTGACCAAATATTTGCTCAAATCTCAACAGAATGGTTCGTTCAAGCATGTTTGGTAGAGAAGCTTTTTCACCTTCTTCTGGATTGCACCATATAACGTAAGCCTTAAGTTTAAGAAAATCGTGGTCTAGTGCTTGCGCAATTTTATCGGCCGCACTTTCGCTGATTCGCTTCACGCCTCGCTCTGTGCGGCCAATATAGACTATTCTCGATTTGCCACAATCATAGTTTTGAAGTTTATTAGCAATCAATAAATAGACAACCTCTTGATTCAAATCTGCATCAACATCTACCGTCAATACAGGGTCTGGTGTCTCGCATATACGGTAACGTCTGGATGGAGGCATTCACTAAATCCCCTTTTTGTATGGGCCCCGCTTACCCGGTGAGGGCGTCGTTGGCTCAACAAGTGCCGCCGCGTCTTCCATGCTCCAAAGCTGATCAGACACGCCAGCGGCCATAATCGGGCTCATCCGGTGCTTCTTGTGCATCTTCATGAAGTTATACCAGACGGTATAAGGTGTTGCCGATCGCGTTGGTGGGGCGCTTCTGGCCTTTAGGTCCGGTCGGCATCAGTCGAGTTCCAATCCGAGGTAGTCGAGCGCCGCGAGTTTGTCGATGTGAAGCTCTTGAACGATTGCGCCGTTACGCTCGATGGCAATGCGTTTTGGCCCATCCGGCCGAGCAAGAAACCAGCGTGCTAAACCCGCAGCATGGGCGCGAGCCAGCGGTAGGTTTGCACACCCCATCGGGGAAACGTCGAACTCGGAATTCTCCACCACATCAATAGGCCGAACAACGTACATCGAATCCTCCTGCTTGACGCCAAGCATAGGGCAGCGGGAGGGGCCGAAATGAGAACGTGAGACTCAACCGTTGAGGTCAGATTTCAAACTAAGATACTGCCTGAAATTGACGCTGCTTGGCGCTTGCGCTCTGTTCGGGCTCACAGTGGCGGCCAAAGCCGAGCCTGCTCCTGCCACCCCCAACGTACCGGCGACCTTCAAACCGTCGCAGTGTGACGGTTACTTCTTCGTCGGCGATCGCCACGAAACCATTGAACAGAATGAACTCGCCTCTGGCCAGATGTTCGTTCAGTTTCCTGATGCCAGCGAGGTACAGCAGCTTTTCTCGGTGCTACCGGTGCATGACGGCTGGGGATCGTCGTTTCGGGTCCATGCGTGACGATGAAACGCCTTGCTCTTTCCTACCCTTTGTCCCCAAATAGAACAAATCGCGAACCGATACGTTCTTAGAGAATGCCGAGGGGATCTGCACCGTATGGCCCGCTACCGCTTTCACGCGACCAATGGCTACGCTTTTGTCCTCGACTCGGTTGGTCGGGATGTTCGCCGTCCCGAGCGACTGACGCGCCGTGCGTCCGAAGTCGCGGAGAGCGTCATGAGCGAACTCGACGATCATGAAGACTGGGCGGAGTGGAGCGTCAGCGTCCATGACCTCAGCGGCCGGCGTGTGCTGGTTCAGCCTTTTGTCCCTCGCGCCGCTGGCATGGCGCAGGCTGCCTGAGATCCCGCAAGGAAGCCATGTCTCCTCAGCCGAGCGGCCGCACGCTTTTCTTCTTCGAGAAGCCCTCGGCGATGCGACAGCTTCAGCGGTTCTTCCGCTCGCCGAGCACGGTCAGCGTCGCTGCCGAAGGACACCTGCTGACCGCCGAGGAACCCGGCAGCATTCGGCCCGAGTGGAAATCCTGGCGCTTCGAGGCACTCCCCATCGTGCTCGATACGATCCCGGTCGCCGCTGGCCAGAACCGCTCCGGCCAATCGCATGCCCCCAAGCTCGCTGCGATCCGGCAGGCGCTGCAAGGCGTCGAGCGCGTTATTATCGCCACAGACCCCGGCCGCGAAGGCTCGATGATCGCTTGGGAGGTGCTGGAGCACCTTGGCTGGTCTGGGCGCGTGGACCGGCTGAAGCTCGGTGCCCTCGATGATGTATCGATCCGGCGTGCCTTCGCTTCCCTGGCTCGGGAGACCAAGTCAGGGGACCAGGATTACGCGGCCTATCTGGAAGCTCTCTGCCGCCAGTACGAGGATTACCATCTCGGCCTGAATGGGACCCGCGCGATATCCCTTCGCCTTCGGCCGCCTGCCTTTCGCGAGCCGTGGCGCTTCGGTGGTGTGCAGACACCAACGCTGGCAATCCTGGCCGATCTTGAGGAGCGCATTCGCTCATTCGTCCCACACGACTTCTTCAAGGTCGCCCTGCATCTACGCGTGTCATCCGGTGCCGCGCTGACCCTGTGGTATGCACCGAAGGATCGCATCCTCGACCCCGCCGTCGCCGAGACAATCCGAGCGGCAGCGGCAGGCTGGTCAGGTTCGCTCGCCGTCGAGCAGAAGGACGTGCGGCGTAGCCCGCCCCGGCTGTTCTCGAAGGACACGCTAGCCCGCCGCTGCGCCAAACGGTTCGGCTGGGACCCACAGCACACGGCCGGCCTCGCTCAGGAGCTCTACGACCAGGGCTACCTCAGTTACCCGCGCACCGAGTCTGAGTACCTGCCGGAGGGCCAGATCGGCGACGCGCCGACGATCATCGCGGCTCTTACCGGGGTGCTAACCGAGCTGCGGACACTCATTCCGGCCAACGGCAAACCCGTGCTGCGGCGTGGCACCAAGGGCCACTACGTCAAAGATCCGGGTGAGCACCATGCCATCGTGCCCCTGCGCAAAGTGCCTGAGCGCGGCCGCCTCTCAGCAGACCAGTTCCGACTTTGGGAGCTCATCGCCAAAGCGTACCTCGCCGCGCACCTCCCGGACGGCATCGACGCACGCACCCTTATCTCAGCGCAGGTCCTTACGCCGGTAGGCGCTAAGCCGTTCTTGGTCAGCGGCAGCATGGTGCGCGAGCCGGGCTGGCGAGCCATCTACGGAAGCGAGGCTGAGATCGAGCCTGATGTCATACCCGGCAAGGTCAAGCGCGACCAGGAACCCGCCGCTACGCGGCTGCCGACCGTCCGTGACGGCGAGGACGGGACCGCTACGGGCGCGAAGGTCGTCACGGCTGTGACCGAGCCGCCCCGGCGGATCACGCGCGGCGAGTTGCCTGTGGTGATGGGCCGACTCATCGATCAAGTCGAAGATCCCGCCGTGAAGCGAGCGCTGGAGAATCCAGTCAACCCGAACGAGCCGAAGGGGCTTGGTACGGCGGCAACGCGAGACACGATCCTGCCCAAGCTTCTCAAGAGTTGCTACATCGCGCTTGGCACCGGCAAAGACCCCACCATTGAAGTTACCGAAATCGGACGTGCCTTCATCGAGGCCGTGAGGCAGGTGTTTCCCGCCTACGGCGATCCCGTCGGCCGAGCCGTATTCGAGGCGGAGCTCGCTGAGATTGGCCGGGCCGCTACCCGCGCTGAAGCTGTGCAGCGTGCAGAGGCCTTCCGGCAGCGCACCCGCGTTAGACTGGACGAGTTGATCAGTGCGATCTCGGGCGCGGGCGTGATCCAGCTTGATCCGAGCCTCATCCCAAAGGTCCAAGACGACGACCGCGCACCAACACCTGCCATGGTGGCGTTCGCGGTCTCGCTGGCCGAGCGTAAGGGCGTGCGGCTACCCCGCGGCTGCAAGAGTAGCAGCAGCGTGTGCCGCACCTTCCTCGACACCCATGCGGGCGTCCGTGCGCCGCAGGCGGAGCAAGGGAGCGGGCTCGGTCAACCTCGTCCTCCAAGCGACGCGATGGTGCGCTACGCCCGCAGCTTGGCTGAGCAACAGGGCATCACTTGCCCGCCCGAGGTTGAAACGAACTTCGACGCATGCCGCCATTTCCTTGATGCTCGCGCAGCCGAAACCCAGCCACGAGCGACCAAGACACAGCGGGGCAAGGCGTCGGCAGGCAAGCGCGTCCCGTCGACGAGTGCCGCACGAAGGCCAAAAGTTCGTCGCGGAGCCTGATGTACCCTGCGGAAAGTGGCGCAACTGCCCTTCCATATAAGTCTTGGCCCATCACTGAACGTCGAAGTGCCTGTTAATTGCCGAGCCGTTCCTATCGGCCGCTGATCAGCAGCGACCCATCTAGCTTTTCACAGTGTGTGAGAGTTCATTCGTCTTCTATGTTGCCAACTAAGCTTGCCGAGGTCAAGCGGACCATAAATCAAACCTTATTCCGAACGCGCGAAGGCATTCGCATGCGAAGGAATGACCAGAGGAAAAATTAGCCCGAAGTGCCCATCGAACTTGTTCCGGGTTAGAAAACAATATCGGGAAGTGCAGACAGGTCGTTGATAACCGCGAAGGGGTTGAGCCCATCCTGCAAGGTAGCCCCCTTGCGGTTGACCCATATGGCTTGGATTCCAAGCGCAGAGCACACCGCATGATCGCTAAACGTGCCTTGGGCGACATGCACCCAGCGATCCATCTCAACCCCGAGTTTTCGCTGAGCAAAGCGGAACAGACCGGGATTCGGCTTATAGGCTTGCGCCTGTTCGGCGGTGACGGCGGTCGCAAACACCGGGCCCAAGCCCTCCAAGGTTTTGGCGAGTAGATCATCATCGGTGTTGGAAATCGGCGCGAGTGTATGCCCCCGGGCAACGAGCGCAGCTAGCACGGATGGCACTTCAGGGAATGGCGGAACGCATGCCAAACGCTCTATCATGACATCGGCATCTTCTGCCGTCGCTTCCAATGCAGCGATGGCCATCGCCGGTCGAAGGCTGTCACGAATGATGCTGCGGTATGACCGGAATGCGCCCCAGCTCTGAAGGCGCCGACTCTCCGCCTCGAAGGCATTAGCGACACGTTCGATGTCCGCGCCGGACCGCCCACGAGCTGCGAGTAGGGAGCCAAGGGTATCGCGTACCGTCTCATCCCATTGGGTGAGCGTGCCGTACACATCAAACGTAATGATCAAAGATTTTGCCATGTAGTCCAACGCCCGGGCCATGGCTTGAGGTCCGACGCCAACTTGGAGGCGGGGCAGCGGTTCATAACCCCCAAGCTTGACATTAAGACTAATATCTTGTATTAGGCGTTTTATCGTGAGCTGTTCGCGATAGCTGGGATGCCTTCAATGTTGATGCACAGCCAGTCATGGCGATCAACCAAATCACCCCCGCTTCGGGGGCAGGCATCCTGCACATTCCCACAGAAAGGCGGCCCTCGGGCCGCCTTCAACGTTTCTGGAGCCCCGCAATGAGCCACATGATACCTGCCACGTCGATCGCTGCCGCGTCGCCGCCCGCCGTGATCCTCTTTGGACGCGACGAGCGGCAGCGGCCGCACGCATCCTGTTTCGCCTCAGCGGAGATTGCCGCCGCCGAGCGCGCCGCCGTGCTGATGGGCATGCACGTGCTGACGGTTTGCAATGATGCACATCGTAGCCTCGCAGAGAGCCTCCCCCGAGGCCGCATTTTCAAATCGAATAAAGCATTCGTTCCGTTTGTTAAATTGGGCATCTTTGATCAACTGCTTGCCGCCGCCGGGCAGCCCAATGCCCCGATGCCCGTTAGGGCCGCTGGCAAGCCCGCTGGCACCCCTCCCGTCGGCAAAGGCGGCCATGGCGGCACTGACGCCCCCGGAGGCGCTGGTGGGGCCAGTAAGCCGCCGTTTGATTGGGCTGACATCACCATCGGCTCGCTTGTGCTCGCTACCACCGGCGGCCCCCAGGAGGGCTGGTTCGAGGCAGTGGTTCGGTACACCAAAGCCGACGCGCACTTCGTTCTTGCGTGGCGTGACTGGCCTCTGGAGCCAGAGTTCAGCCGCCAGCGCAACGACCTTGCGCTGCTGCACCCTGGCACGGCAACCGTGGAGAGCGAGGCTTGAGCCCCGCCTTGGAACAAACCCCTGCTGCGGCTTCGGCCGCAGCACCCTCGCGGGTTGGGGTCGTGCGTGCGCTCAACGACACTTTCCGCCGGAGCTTTTCCGGCGGAAGGCTGATGCTGACGGCCGGGGTCGCAGCCCTACCGGAGGCTACCCGCACGACGTTGCTCATGGCGGTGCGGGGCTTCGAGCGCTTCGACGCCAACAACGATCCGCACGGCGAACATGACTTCGGCGCGGTCACGGTCGATGGCGTGCGGGCGTTCTGGAAGATCGACACCTACGACAGCGAGCTGCACGGGCATTCGCCGTACCCCGCCGACCTGCCAGTGACCGTGCGGGTGCTCACCGTCATGCTGGCCGAGGAGTACTGAGGTGGCTGGCGGGCGCAAGCTGTCGCTCCTCAGCCTACCGACCCCAGGGCCATGGCTGGTACGTGGCGCGGCCGACGAGGGGGCGTCCCCGCTGGACCTGTTACTTGGGGTCGAGCCGGCAACCAAGGAGTCGCCGGGCAGGTGGCCTTACTTGATCCGGCGCGCTCACTCGGCCGAGCCCGGCGACGCGGACCTGCACCTCGCGACTGGCATCCAGTGCCTCGCTGACGCCCAGCTCATGGCAGCAGCCCCTGACCTCGCCGGGATACTGCTGGGCCTGCTCACCACCCTGAGCCTGAGAGCAGCCGATCTCGATCCTCACACACGGGCGCGGGTCGACGCCGCCTGGATCCTGCTCGTGCGCGCCGCGCCGCACCTGGAAATCTAACACCGACAGCGCGTGCCCAGTCGCGGCAGTGCTCCGTAGCCTACACACCTCGACCAACCACACAAACAGGAGAACCAACATGGACGAGCGTGACAGCAACGTCGAAAAACTCGCCGGCATGGCCCTCAGCGCAGGGCGCCTCTACATCGGCTTCTGGAAATGGCTTTTTCGCATTATGCTCGTCGTGTTCGGCCTGATCGCCGTCGGGATCTGGGCCGACAACACGCATAGCCCGGATGAGCAGCATCGCATCGACTGTAAGCGGGCCTATCTCCGTCGGGAGGGCATGCCCAACCCTCGAGACTGGAACTCGCCCATCCCAGGCTGCGATCTGAGCCTACGCGACTACCACCCTAGATGACCGGCGCGGTCCCCGGGCAATCTCAGCGACCGTGCAGGGTGGCGAGCCCAGGATAGCCCTACAGCGGGGCTCGACCCCCCTGGTGGTCACGACGCTTTCGCCAGCTTCAGAGCGAGGCGGACCATGTCGAGAAGGAGGCCCGCCGTGCGTTCATCGCAGTCGGCCAGGATGTTGGCCAAGGCCGTGCTGGCGGCACTGCGACCGACCTCGGACGGTCCAGGCGCCGCCTCGAAGGTGAACAGGTCAGGCAGGCGGACGTCGAGTTCGGTCGCGATCTGGTAGGCGACCTCGATCCGCGTGGCGTTGACCCCGCGTTCGATGTTGCCGACCGTATCGACGCTGCGTCCGATGCGGTCGGCGAGTTGCTCTTGCGTCAGCCCCTTAGCTTCGCGCAAGCCCTGCACCTGCCTGCCGAACCGGCGCTTAAGTTCGGCGCTGTCCATGGTTGCGTTGTCCTCCGGCGGGGAGGAGCGAACCACCGAGCTTCATGCGGTGTCGGCGCTTGCTATGGGCGGAGATTCCGTAGTTATGTTCCGGTATGGCGCCGTCGAATACCGCTGAGTCCGACCTACTGCTGCCGAGCGCCATCCGCCTCGCTCTCGAACGCTTCGACGCCATGCCGGATCTGGTCGAGGCATGGGGACCGGTACAGGCGACGCTCATTCGCGCCGAGGCCGCGCGCCAACTGACGCGACAGGCCGATGCGGCTGCCATTCTCGGTGACGCCGCAGGCCGATTGACCGAGCGGATCGCGCTCATCCCCTACCTCGAACCCGGCGGTGCGTTCGGCCCGGCCTGGGCTGGGCACCCCTTCGCCAGTCCGGCGATGCAAGCTGGATACAAGCTCCGCGAGCCCGACATCACCCGAGCCCTCGCTGCCCTGATGGGACCGGCTGCTGGGGCACGGGGGGGGCAACGGGCCATCGGATTTCTTCGCCTCATCACCGCAGGACCGCGAACCGCCGCCCTGCACGCAGTGATCAGCGACGGCATTCGGCCGAGGGCGATAGCCGAATGCCCTATCACACCGTCTCGGGGAGCATGCGCTGGCACCGCCACCGGCTCGGCCAGGCGCATCGATTTGCTGTTCGAGTGGCCGTTCGGGAACGATGGGCGCCGGGCCGTCGTCGCGGTCGAGGCCAAGCTCGATGCGGTGGTGAGCGCGGGGCAACTCAGTGCCTACCGCGCTGAAGCCCGCCGCAGGGCCCGTGGCGGCCCCGTGGGGCTGGTCCTGCTCACCGGTTGGGCTGATACCGCCGAGCGCCGTCATCCCGCCTGGGCGGCCCTGCGCTGGTTTGCGCTGCTGCGTCGTTGGGAGTCAGTGTTGGCCGAGGCGGGGGACAGTGACCCCGAGTTCACGCGGGTTCGCGCGCATCTCTGGAAATTCGTGCTGACCACCAAAAGGGCTCATCAGTGATCCCCATTCCCGACAGTGTCGCCTTTTACTGGGGCGATGCGATCAATCAAGCAGCTATCAACGTGCTCGGCGGCAGTCTCGCGCCGCCCGGCGACCTGACGCTGGCCGAGGCCGAACGCTTCGAGCGCGCCAACCTCGCGGCCCGTCGCGTGTGGCTTGACTACGCGGGCATGCTGCGCGCCCTGTGGGCCGCCAGTTGGGAACCGGCGGTTCGCGCCCACTTTCCAGGGGCGAAGCTTCTCACCTACGCTGAGCAATCCGCCTTCAGCAACGAGATCGAGACACTCGCTGACCCTTCAGTCGAGCATGCGTGGCAGCGGAAGGCGGTGGCCGGGGTGTTCGAGTTGGGCCGGACTGGGCGTCTGTTCACCCGGGTCGGTCTCACGAATGGCGAACGTGAGGGTGAACTTCAGTTCTACCTGTACGGTCCCGATCAGACTTGCGCGGTCACAGACGCCCTGGACCTCGGCCCGGACTGGGGGGACGACGGCGACAACCGGCGGGTGACGCGGGCAGGGCTGCTGGTATTCGCTCGCGACGGCCGTGAACTCGACCCGGCGCATCTGGCAAAGCTCGCCCTCGGCGCAGTCGCCGCCCTGGCGGCGGCCCTCGTATGACCTCGGTCACGTTTGCTGGTGTCCCCTGCACCGGCAAGCCCCGCACGGTAACCGTTATGCAGGTTCCGAATGGAGGCCGGTTCGCATGACCCTCAGCGCGAACATCAACGTGTGGACCCTCGGCAAGGGGGCACGCGGCGCTTGGAAGCTCCACCACACCACGGACAGCATGGAAGACGCCGCCGGGTGGTTCACGAAGCTCGAGGGAGAGGGCAAGCAGGTCTCGCTCTACGAACTCGGTCTGTTCGAACACGAGGGACAGCAGGTTGCCGGACAGGTGGCGTTCTGGTGGAGCACCACCCTAAACACGTACATGGAGCGCGAACCTGAGGATCGTGGCGTCGGATGGGCCGACGGGTTCGACACCTGGGTCGCCTACGCCATTCCCGGGTCCGGTGTCGCAGCGCTTCCAACGATCAGGGAGGAGCCCGTGCCGGTCGTGACCGCCAAGCCGGCCGCGCGCTACGTCGAGGCGTCGTGCGACCGCTGCGGCATGATCCTGCCGATGAACCAGCTCCATCGTCACACGCGGGAGGTCAAAACCGGCCGCACCTCGGGAACGCGCAGAAGCTCCCATTCGACCTCAGAGCGGTATTTGAAAAGCAGCTTCTCAGGCGGCACGACGTTTAGCTCGTCGTCCAGTTCAGGTCGGACGTTCTACAAAACGGAGACGCTTCTCCTGTGTGAGGCTTGCTACGCGCAGCAGACAGCCCCTCGCATGGACCCGCTCTCCCGGTTCATCCGGTTCATGACACGCCTCGACTGAGTCAGCGCCTCAGCGCACTGAAGCAGACGTTCCGCTGTCGACCCAACCCAGCCGCCCGGACCGCCATCGGCATTTCTCCAAAGCAGCCGTTCGTCAGGCCTCCGGCAACTTCGGCTCGGGGTGGCGAACGGAAGTTGATCGGCGGCCATAAAGCGGACGTTCGACCTTGCGCGGCTAGGGGTGAACCCGGTCGGCAGCAGGTGCGTGTCACCGATCAAGGCGACGGCCAGGGCCGCGAGGGTGGCCGCGATGCTTAGGCCCACCGTCACGGTCGAGGCCAGGCACTGGAGGGGACGGCGACGCGCACGCTGGGGCGGACCTTGGTTGCCGGCAGGCCCGCCGTGGGAGCCGCGCCTCGTCCACCCGTCCTTCAGCGTCGCTTGGATCGCCCCGCTTTCACGAGCGCGGCCGCGGCCAAGACACCGCCAAGCGCCAACCCGACCGTGAGGCCGGGGTGCATGGCCGCCGTGGTCGCGAGCGCAGTCTCGCCCGGGTAGCGTGACGAAGTGCGGCGTGACAGCAGGTGATCGTAAAGCTGCGTGAAGGCGCGATCGATCGCGCGGGTCTCGACGAGCGTGCGATCCAAGAGCTTGACGGCTTTGGCATGTCCGAGCGCGTGTGCGGCTCTCCGCAGCGTGCCATACCGGGCGATGTAGAAATGCGCCGCGACTTGACCGTACTCGATGTTGATGAGGTCGCGGTCGGCGGCACCCCCATGCTTGGCTATTTCCGCTTCGTTGAGATCGCAGATGCCCTGCATGGCGGGATCGTTTCTGGGGTCGGGCCTGACGCCGATCGAGTCGAAAACCTCGTCCAACCGCTCTAGCTGAACGATGTTCTGTTTCGATCCGGCCTCCAGCATCTGTTTCAGCTTCGGCAGCGTCGCCGTCTTGTTGTTGCGCGTCGCCTGCGCCGCCCCCTGCCGATGCGCTCCGTGGAGAAGGTCTAAGCCTTCCTCGAAAAGTCGCCGGTTCCCTGACATCATTCCTCACCTCGTGTTCGCCGTCTTGAACTCAGAGTCTGTCTGGCAACTCTGGCCGCCCTCGTCGTTCGGTTGATGCGATCGACTGCGGTATCCAACGCAGTAAGCGCCCGGGTCGGCCTCAAGATCCGTCTCGGCCTTCTGCAGGCGGCAGGTATCTACGGGCGCCGACTGGAACTGGGGCGCCGACACGCGGTTTCGGCGGCCGCTCAAGAAACACCCGAAAACCCACCTGTGTGATGGCCAGGACATGCCCGCCACACAATCCACACGGCTTGAAGCGCTTGCTCGCCAGCGATGTCTGTATTTTCAACTGCTCATTTCACATCCGTCAGGCAGCTTTCCGTCGGACCCGGTCGCTCGGGATCGTACAGTTTGCCCGAAAGCAGACCTTCCGAATTACCGAGTCGGTCGTGGGCGGAAACGTTCGGTAGCCGATCCCCTTTGGGACACATGGGGAATGCCCGGAGCGCGAGTTCAGATGGTCCGTTGTCGAGCCTGGAAACGGCAAGGCTAATTAAAGCGGTCGTTCGCGGGATGGGCCATGTGAAGCGCAACCAGAGCAGGTCAGCGCGATCAGCGCAGCCTCGAAATGCCGCGCTCTAGGTTGGCTTTGAAGCGCTGCTTCATTTCCGCGGCGATAAAAGAGCGGACCATGGACCGGATCCCGAGCGGATGCGGCAAGCTCGGCCGATCTGCTTGACGATCCGGGGATGACCGCAGGCTCTGGGGTGCAAGAAGCCCTTTCAAGGTGCATCCTCCCCGACCGTTTCAAGGATCACGCGCGCCGTCTCGGCAGGCTGATCCCAATGCGGGAAGTGGCTGCAGCGTTCGAACCAGTGCAGCCGGGCCGACGGGAAGGCTACCTGGGCGCGTGCAGCCTGGCGTGGCAGCAGCAGGTGGTCCTGGCGGCCCCAGCCGATGGTGACCCGGCCAGGCGTCTTTGCCGAGCCCTGCTGCAACGGTCCGCGTGCCAGCTCGCGCAGCATCGCATCGAACACCGGTGTGGCCGCCAGGCTCCGCAGCTCCTCTTCGACAAGCTGCGGTGGTAGCACCCACGGACGGGCCGACAGTTGGGCCAGCAACACCGTACGGGTGACGGCATGGCGCGACAGGCCGGGATGGAAGGGCCGCAGCAGCCGCACCAGGCGTATCGATGCCGCGAGCGTCCAGTGTAACCAGCGCGTTTCCCACCCGCGCCAGAAACCGCCGGGATCGAGCGCCACGCAGTGCCGACCGATGCCCCGCCGCGCCAGCTCCAGCACCAGCCGGCCCCCCACCGAACTGCCGACAAGGTCCGCCGTCGTCAGGCCATGGGACTGCACGAAGCCGGCTAAGGCGTCTGCATAAGCCTCCACCGTCTGCCGGCCCGCGAGCGGGGCCGATTTGCCATGTCCCGGCAGGTCGACCAAGATCAGTTCGCGCGAGGCGCGCAATGCGCTCAAGAGCGGATCCCAGGTGCGGAGATTGGCCCCCAGCCCATGGACCATCAGTAGCGGCCGGCCCGTGCCGAGGCGTTCGAAATGTAGGGACATGACGGCATTGTCCTTCAATTTTCGCCCTGCAATACGAACACTGGTCCGTCGCAGATTTCGTCAGGCCGAGAGTGCCAGTCAGGTCCGCGGGCCGCTCATATCGGACGCATCGAGGTCGAGTGACCCGCCGCGGCATTCGGTGAACCTGCACAGGTGATCAGAACATGAACCTATGGCCGGGTTGGCGCTTGCCGAGCCAGCATCGTCGTGCGCGGTCCGTGCGATCACGCCGGCTCCAAACGGTCGACGGACGGAGACTTGACGGCACGGAGCCATCCAGCCCCCGGGAACTTCTCACCATCGTCTTCAGTTCTTTGCGATCGGCTCCCTGATCTGGAACCTGAGGGCTTCGATCACGACCGTCTACGTCAGGATGGCGCCGCCGTGGTCGATGTGCGTGTTGCACACCACCGCATCGTCGGTTCAATCGGAGACGGAGGGGCCCTCGAACTCACAGGCGTGCGACCGGGCGACATCAATCAGCATGTCGCCCCCCCCTGGCTGTCCGATGTCGGTCATGTCGCGCCTAGGCCGGAACGTGATCAATGCTCGCGGTATCCTCGGACGCCACGCCATTCTTGCTGTGGCGGAAATCGCTCAGCGCCTGGTAGACCCGAAGCCGTGCGCGCATCACGGAACCAAGCGGCCGGTGAGCCGTGAGACTATGGGCAGGACGGAAGGTCATCACCTCGTCGAAGTAGCGCACGCGGGCCGCGCTGTAGGCATCCTGGCGGGGCAGCCGCAGCGTCGCGACCGTACGGTAGGGGCTGATGGAGACCGGCCAGTCGACCGAGGCATCCTCGATGGGTTGGCTCTCGGCGTCGGCCCAGATCTGGGCCCTCAACTCGAACACCACCTCGTGGTCGCGGAAGAAGGCGACCGTGGCATGGCGGAAGCCGTCCTCGTCCTGATGCGGATCGAGCCGCCACTCGGATAGGGCACGCTGGCTGTCCGTCGCCGGAACGACCCCGAGCTTGGCCACGTAATCGCCGTAGCGGACCGGCGCCTGGCTGAAGTAGCTGTCGGCGAGGGGGTGGCTGTAGGGATGGCCGAAGAAGTCGGCCAGCGCGCTCTCCGTCCCGAAGGCGTGCAGCGCGCGATTGAGGTTGCGCATCGTCGACGAGACCGCGCTCTTCACTCCTTCCGGCAACCCCGTGGACTTCCCGATGACGGTGCCGTCCCGCAGGAAGCCGGCCGCTGTGCCCGAGGGAAACGTGGTGCCCGTCGCGAGTACGAAGTCCTGGGTGTCGACGGCGTGGCCGGGCAGCTTCTCGCCGGGCACGTCGAACACCTTGATGGACATGCCGCGGTGGGTCGAGACCCGGTCGCCCAGGGTCTCGCCCGGCCCCTGAGCGAAGCGAACCGCCACGGGGTGAGTGCCGGGCGTGGCGAACAGCCCTTGGGCCAGTTCGGGCGGCAGGCCGGCGGCAATCATCAACTCGCCGGTGACGCACGCAGAGCTCTTCGCGTGGCTGGCACGCACGGCATGGTGCTCGCGTGCCTCGACGGTCTCCGATTGCTGCGTCATGCCGTTGATGATGCCGTCAATCGTCTTCTGCTCGTCCGGATCGAGCTTCTCGACGTCGGGTGCGTATCGAAGGTAGGTCATGTTCTTCCTCACGGGGATCGGGGAGCCGAGCCAGCCCGTCGTGTCGAAGCCGTGACCGAATACCGTCGTCACGCCCTTGGGCGGGTCGGCCTCGGTCGAGGACATCGCCATCAGCGGCGTGTCGAAGGTCGAGACGCTGCCCCAGTAAAGGGCCGGGTGGGCGTTGAAGATTTGCAGGCCACTCATCACCAGGACCAGGAGGCAGACCGCGTTCACCCAGTGCGTGATACGGATGACGACGGGATGCCGGAACATCCATCGGCAACGCTCGACCTAATCAGTCTCTGGCGCTGATCGGGTGAGATAGGTTCGGGCCAAGCGGTCTTCCTTGAAATCGTGGCCTGCAGGGCGGAGATCCCTTCATCGGGACCTCCGGGACTGTCAGGCGCTTGAAATCACATACCGCGGTTCATCATCCGCTTCTTCATCATGCGGCGCTTCATCATTTGCTTCCGCATCATGCGCTTCTTCATCATCATCCGGTCGCTCTGCATCATGCGGACCTGGGTGACGCCGCTCTCGGACTGGCGGCCGTTGACGGACATCGGGGCGGCGCTGGCCGAACCGGTCACGAATGCGATGCCGCCAAGGGCGGTCAATGCGGTGAGGGCGAGTGTGAACTTCTTCATGCAAGATCTCCTGTAGCGCTGAATGCCATATTCAACCTTCGTCACAACAGAAATTTTCCGGCATTGTTCCGATATATAAAGTCTCGTCAATTGATGGTTATTTGCCTTTCGGCCAAGCGGTAGCGTGTACCTAAGCAGAGCCTTCGGCACGAACGTTCTTGGGTCGTCTGTAGGCGGTACGACATCCGCTGATTTTGAGTTTCAGTTTTTCACACCGGCGGTCAGGATGCCGCGCATTCTCACCCGCCCCGGCCATCGGGGAATGCCATACCAAGTAGCTGCAAGCGGACCTTCCGACCTTCCGCATTGGGTCGGGAGCACGCGGCGCGAGGACTTCCGCTTCTTACGACCGCCGTCCAGAAGCGGACCGGCGGGAAACCACCCCAAGCCGTTGTTCCACCTTCGCTCCATGCCGTAAGACCTCAGGATCCCCACAAGGTCATGCCTCGCCCCAGATCGCGCGGACCCGCGCCACAGCTGGGCGCGCGGTCATCCGCTCGTAGTGTCCGGCAAGGTTGGGCGGGAGTGGGATGCCTTGCTGCGGCGCCCAGCGTGTCGCGTAGAACAGTGCGGTGTCGCCGATCGTGAACGCATCGCCCGCCACGTAGGCGCGCCCTGCCATCTGCTGATCGAGGATGATTAAAGCCGCGTCGATGATCGAGCGGCCCTGCTCCTTCACCGAAGCCTGCCCGAGTTTGAGCGTCTGGTGCAGCGCGTCCTGCGGCTCGTAGTTCTCCGTCTTGAACAGGCGCCCGAACCCCTGCAGGTGCAGCGTGCCGACAGCGTAATCCATCACCTCGATGCCCCAGCGCTCAGCCTCGGGGTCAGCGGGGATCAGCCCTTTATCGGGGTTCGTGCGGGCCAGCCACGTGGCGATGGCGCCATATTCGGTCATCACTGTCCCGTCGTCGCGGACGAGGGTGGGGACCTTGCCCTTCGGGTTGATCGCCTTGAACAGTTCCTGCTCGGCCTCGCCGCCGGCCACATCCATCTTTACGCTCTCGTAGGGGGTGCCGATCTCCTCCAGCAGAATGTGGATACCGATCGCGCAGGTATGGGGTCCCCAATAAAATTTCATCGTATCTCCAGTATATTGGATGATTGGGGGCGCGGTCTCGACGGGAGGCTGCCTGTCGCGGGCAATCCGTGTGTCCCGAAGCCGCGCGCGTCGTGCTCGGTCGGGAAAGCGGATGCGTCGCGAGGTGGTTCCCGCACCGACATGGCTGTCTGGTCCCCAACGTGTCGCCCAGCGGCGCCTGGTTCCGGGACGCAGACCTCACACTCTGGCCGGTCGAGGTATGCGTGAAATCGTCGACTGCTCCAGGCCGCGCGGATCTCTGCTTCCCTGATCCGACGTTCCGAAAGCGGACCAGGAAAATCAACGGAAGCGGTCATTCGGCTTGCGACCCAACCCAGCCGCTCGTGTCGTATTGGGCGCCTCCCATAAGCAGCCATTCTTGGGTCGTCCGGCAACTTCGGCTTGGGGAGGTGAGCGGTCATTGGCTGGACCACCAGACGATCCTTTTAACAGCTAACTGCTCCCCGTAAGTCGGCGAAGCGAGCGCTCAGGCACCCCATCTGCCTTTCAAAGAATAGCTTGGTGTCAGATCGGCATCCGATAGCCGTAGAACTCGTGGTCCTCGTTGTAGCCGCCCTGTCCAGCGCCAAGATCGGCGAAGTCGTGGACGAATTCGATCGCGGTGATCCATTTCACCATCTTGAAGCCCAGCTCGTTCTCGCAGCGCAGGCGCAGCGGCGCACCGTGCAGCACGCTGACCGGAGCACCGTTCATCTCGTAGGCCAGGATGGTCAGCGCGTGGTGCATGTTGTGCATCCGGTGCGTGTCGTAGTAACGCCCCCCTTCGCCACCCTCGGCGAACGAGTAGAACACGGCATAACGGGCCTCGGCAGTGGGCTGCACGAGATCAAGGATGTGCTGCATCGGCACGCCGCCCCACTTGGCGACACCCGACCATCCTTGGATGCAGAAATGCGTGGTGATCTGCTCCTGCTTCGGCATCGCCCTGAGGTCGGCGAGCGAGAACTCCTGTGGTCGATCGACCAGCCCGTCCACCCGCAGCCGATAGTCCACAAAATTGCCGGCGACCTGGGCGTCGAACTCGGCGGAGGCGGGCATGGTGCCGTTCGGCCAGAAATATGGCGATATGTCCGCCTCGGTGAGTTCGGACCGCGGGTCCCACCACTCGGCCAGGCCCTTAATCCAGCCGATCATGGACTTACCGACGTGCTGCACCTGCCGCGCGTAGCGGATCGTTACCGGCGAGGCGGCCGCCCAAGCCGCGGCCACCACCAACATCGCCAGCACGAAGGGCAGGAAGCCCGACCACGAGGCGTTCTGCACGCCAGCGAACATGTGGTTGGTATTCTCGCGCAGGCTGGTGACGAACACCATGACGCCGTGCGCCAGGATGAACAGCACGAACCAGGAGAAGGACAGGAAGTGGATGGACCGCGCCACCTGCCGGTTCAGCACCCGCCCGGTCCAGCCGAGGCGGTTGGAGATCGCCGGGCTTTGCAGCAGGCCGGTGGCGATGGAGACTGGGGCCGCGATGAACACCGTGGCGAAATAGGCCAGTTGCTGTAGGGCGTTGTAGCGGGTCCAGCCCTGGTCTACGGGAAAGTCCAGCGACCCGTACTGGATCGCCGTCGAGATCGCGCTTGGGAACACGTCCCAGGTCAGCGGCACCAGGCGACGCCACTGGTCGGTCGCGAACAGCATCACGTAGAAGACGACGCCGTTCACCGTCCAGAGCATGTTGGTGGAGAAATGCCACCAGCGGGCCAACCCGATGGAGTGGCGCAGCCCTGGAATGCCGAGCCACTTCGGCAGCGTCACGGAGTCGTCTTTGGCGGTCCAGATCCGCCCGGTCGGCACCGGGCGCTGGAAGCGGAACCAGTCCGTGCCTGGCGTGCAATCCCGTTTCCAGTATAGCCGGGGGTGGTCCGCCAGGATCTGGATGCCAGCGCGGATGATGAACATCATGAACAGCATGTTCAGGAAATGCTGTAGCCGCAGCCACCAGGGAAAGCCGGAGTTCACCGAAGGCGCACTCTGCGCGATGCCGGGATGGCGTACGATGAACGCCTTCACGTCCGGATACTCACGCAGGCTCTGTGCAAGGGCGACCACGAGGACGAGAGCGGCGAAGCCGAGTGGCAAGGCCCACAAAGTGCTGACCCAGCGCCGTCCGACGCGGATGCGAGGCACGATGCCTTGCTGTGGCGGCAGCCAATGGCTCAACAGGATGCGATCATCTGCACCACTCAGCTTCGCCGCGAGCGGGTCATGGATCGGCACGACATTGGGTGTATCCGTCATCGGCCTGATCCTGTCTGATGCTGGCCCGCCCGCCATGCTCTGCGCGGTGTGTCTGGTCCTCGGTTGTCGATCGGCAGGCTGACAGGATGGTGAGGCATCCAGCAGACCCATCTCGAACTGAAGTCGATGAAGCCGAATGGGTTGCGTAGGCGGTAACAGACCAGGATCACGCTTCCGTCATAGGCCCAGTCCTGCTGCGCGTCGCGATGGTATGTTGCCATCGAGTTAACGAGGATCTGCATCGGGTCGGGAGCGGGCGCGACGGATGTGTCCGCTTCGTTGCATCCGCCATCCGGAAGCGGACAGTCGGGAAACCACCCCGAGCAGCTCTTCCGATCCCGACCCAACGCGGTCGTTTGATGGCCATTCGGACGATCCCGGAAGCGGACGTGCTGCATCCGACTCAACTTAGACTCCAAGGCCCTCGGATGGCACGGCGGGCTTGCTATTGTCGATAGAGGTATGAGCCTAGGGACTTGTTGATCAAACTTGTCCTAAAAGTTAGCTAGCTGAGGGGGCTTACAGGCCATCGTAGTTATTATCCTCTCCGACGATTCTCGATCGACCTTGTAGCTTCTACCTCCGACAACTTTGTCCTGCTCGTCGAGGAAGAGCAAGCCACCGCAATTTCGAACGTAAGATTGATGCCAGCGTGACCGTAATAACCTCAGTCCAAGACGCTTCGCCTGTTTCCGGAGTTGCTCAAGACGGAGGGTTTCCAGCTAGCTCGGCGTCGATTCGATATCGCGCACGGCAACCTTCTTCATTTCTGTCCGATGCCCGTGGTCCATCGTGCGACCAGCTACGAGCATTCTACGTAGGTGACGGCCAAGTAGTTGTCCCCCCAGCTGGCAGATACGACGTTCCTACCAGCGATAGATTAGGCTTCCGATGACCGTCGCCGGCTGGTTGCGGTTGCAGAAGCCGAACGAGCAGGTCTGGAAGTTGCGATCGAAGATGTTGTAGCCGTTCACCTGCGCACGGAACCCCTTGTAGCGTGGGTCAAGCGCCGCGAAGTCGTAGGCGACCAGTGCGTCGTAGAGCGTCACAGCGGTGTTCCGCACCGTGTTGAGATCGTCCGCGTAGCTCGAACCGATGTAGCGGATGCCGCCGCCGAGCTGGAGGCCGCGTAGAAGTGAGGATGGCGGGAAGGCGTAGGTCAGGAACGAGGCATAGGTGTCGCCGGGGATGCCGGAGACGCGGTTGCCGTTGATCGAGTCCCCGGTCGAGGCGATCGCATTCACGAACCGGAGATCGACATGCGTGTAGGCGACCGTCAGGTTCGTGCCTGGCGCGAGGTTAGCGGTGGCCTCGGCCTCGAAGCCACGGGAGCGCACCGAGCCGCCCGCGGTCTGGAACAGGATGTTCGCCGCGTCGGGGATCAGGATGCTCGATTGGTTGATCTCGAAGCCGGCAAACGCCGTCTGGATGCTGGTGCCGGGGATCAGGTACTTCACGCCCGCCTCGATCTGGTCGCCGGTGGCCGGCTTGAACGCCTGGCCGTTCCGGTCGAGGCCGACCTGGGGCGTGAAGGTGGTAGCGTAGCTGGCATAGGGTACGAGCCCCGGCGCAAGCACGTAGCCGAGGCCGACGCGGCCGGTGAAGGCGTCGTTGTTCTGGCGCGAGACCGCCGTGTCGGGCGACGACCGCGTGTCCTGGAAGACCTGATCGTAGCGCCCGTTCACGGTCAGGATGAAGTTGCCGAACTTGGCCTGGTCCTGCAGGTAGATGCCGACCTGGTCCTGGGTCTGGCGCGCCGCTGCTCCGAGAGATGGCGTCGCGATGAACTGCTGGCCGTAGTTGCGCGTGACGAGGTTCAAGTCCGGCACCGCGACGTTGTCGCCGTAGAAGCTGCCGAACCGGCTGGTCAGGCTGTAGCGGGCGTAATCGACGCCCCCGACCACAGTGTGCGCGACCGGGCCGGTGACGAGATGCGCCTCGATCTGATTGTCCAGGGTCTGCTGGACGAGCCCGGCGCGGAGGTATCCGTTGTCGCGTGCGGCGACGGTACGCTCGGCATTGATGGACGTGATGTCCACGTACTTCGCGCTCAGGTTCAGACCGTAGTTGCGGAAGTTCTGACGGAAGATCAGGTCCGGCGTGAACTTGTGCTCGAAGGCGTAGCCGACCCGGTACTGGGTCTGGTCAAGGCCGGCGAAGCGCGGATCGCCCATGTAGAAGTTCGTCGCCCGGAAGCCGGGGTCGTTGTAGAAGAACGTCGTCGCCGGCGTGTTGGTGATCTGGAACTCGCTCAGGAACGTGAACGTGGTGTCGGCTGACGGCTTCCATGTGAAGGCGGGCGCGATATTGAACTGGTCGTCGTTCGTGCCAAGGCCAATGAACGAGCCGGCCTCGCGGCGTACGCCGGTGAGGCGGTAGGCCATCGTTCCGTCAGAACCCGCGAGGGGTCCGCCGACGTCGAAGTTGCCCTGGAAGCGATCGAAGCTGCCGGCCTGGAATTGCACCTCGCCGAACGGGACGAAGACGGGGCGCTTGCTCGTGATATCGAGGATGCCGCCTGGCGATCCGAGGCCGTAGAGGCCGGAGGCCGGGCCGCGCAGGATCGTCAGCGCCTCGGCACCGTAAGGCTCGCTCTTCGGGTAGGCGAAACCGCTGCCGATCACCCGCAGGCCGTCGCGGTAAATGCCCTGGTTGGTCAGCACGTCGAAGCCGCGGATGAAGATCTGATCGAACCGGGAGTCGAAGCCCGACCGCGCGGAAATAGCGCCCGGGACGTAGTTGATGGCGTCGCTGAAAGTCTGGACGTTGCGATCGTTGAGCTGCTCGCGGGTGACGACGGAGACCGATTGCGGAACCTCGATCAACGGGGTGTTGGTCTTTGTCGCCGCCGTCGCGACCCGAGCGGTGTAGCCGGAAATACCGGAGGGTCCGCCGCCGCCGCCGCTGGTCGCCGCAGTACCACCATCGCCGGCACTGAGGTTGGGTCCGCCTGCGCTGGGCGACGGAGATAAATTGCCCGGCGCTGCGGCTTCGACAGAAAGCTGATCAAGTTGCACGGCAGCATCTTGAGCCGCTGTGGGTCCTGCAATTGCGGTCGTGGCGAGGAGCAGAGCGATAAGGGGAGATCGATGGGACATAAGCGACGCCGACACGCGCCAATTGCGGCGCAACGTCGTCTTCTTTGCCATCCATGGAATAGTATGCAAGTCGGAAACGTGTTGATTATCACACACTTATAGCGATTCAAATCTGAAGTTATTCTAAGCTGGCGATGCAGAACGTTCACTCATGCACAGCGCGCCCGGTACCCAATGGAGACATTTAGCCTTTGCAGACTGAAAGCGGGCGTGCGGGAAACCACCCCGAGCAGTCATCCTGCTTCCAACTCAACTCGGCCGCTGAGACCTTTGCGGTCGCTCTCCTGAAGCGGGTGTCCGTTGACCGTCCAGCAACTTCGGCTCGGGATGGGAATCAAACGATCAATCTTGGACGGTTAACATTTTTGACATCCAAATGAGCGAATGCCCCGGTGGAATATCGGGTACGCGGCATACCTCAGCGTAACCGAGCTTTTTGTAAAAATCCGGTGCCTGGAAAGTTACAGTCGCCAATCGTATTCTGATACATCCATTTTTGCGCGCTGTACCCTCAGCTTCGGCCATTAATCGTGTTCCAATCCCAGTCCGGCGATGGTCCTTACTCACCCAAAGTATTGCTACATAGAACCAATCCCATTGGATAAAGCCCTGGATACCGCCTGTAATTATTCCGTTTTCATTTTTACATACAATCCACATTGGTTTTGATGGATCAGGGCCGACACATGCTTCATTATATTCATTGAGGCCGTGCTCGATGGTTTTTGAGGTCGTTTCATCAACCTCATCACTTACAATTATTCGCTCAATCATTTCTATCGTCCGCCGCGTCGACTGCGGCAGAAACCAGATGATGCTACAGATACGTGCGCCGCAATTGACAGCATAGCACTGTGAAATGGCATGTCCGCAACGGGTCGCGAGCAGAACCCGTGGCGATGCCCGCTTTGATGCATCCGACGTCCAGGAGCGGATCGGCGGCTTTCCACCCGGGTCGGTCATAGGCTATCGCGGCTTTTCAACCTTCCCTTAGCACCCGATAGACCTGCATACGCGAGCAATTAAGTGTGCGTGCGATGGCTGCCGGGCCGGCACCGTCGGCATGGAGTGCCCTGATCCGCTCGTGGTCCAACCGGCGCGTACCGCCCGCGTAAATGCCCTCCGCCTTGGCGCGCTCAATGCCCTCGCGTTGGCGCTCCTTGATGAAGCGGCGCTCCATCTGAGCCACCATGCCGAGCACGGTGAGCACCAAGTGCCCCATTTCCCCTCGTGTTGAGACATGCGGGTCAAGCACGGTAACAAAGGCAGCACGCTGCTCGGCCTCGTGGATCAAATTCAGCACGTCGCGGGTGTCACGCCCGAGCCGATCAAGGCGGGTAACGACGAGTTCGTCGCCGGGCCGCAGGAACTCGATCACAGTCGCCAGTTCGACCCGACCCTCGCGCGAGCCGCCTGAAACTTTCTCAGCGCGAACGATGCCACAGCCTTCGGCCTTCAGCCGAGCAAGCTGGGTATCAAGATCCTGATCGAGGGTACTGACGCGGGCGTAGCCGATACGGGCCATGGGGTGTCACCTCAGGTTTTAGGCCCAAGGTAAGTACCGTAACGCTGAATAGTCCTGTCAACCCCAATGTGACGCCCGCAGCTGAGCAAGAGTGACGTCACGCAGGGGTATACCCTGCTGGGGCGCCCTGGCCAGCAACACTCGGCGTTATCGGATAACTCGCGTTGTACCTATCTCCCCTTACAGAAATTACTTATCGCCACCGCGCAAGCGCTCCGCAGTCCGAAGGTGGGACCGGACCAAGCTGCTGGCTTCGGCAATGTTGATAGACCAATGATCAACCAAACCAATTTTTGTTCAGCTCCGCACGCGATAAGTCGCACGCCCGATGGGTCTGAGTTCAATCAGCATGAGGGCGTAAAAATACGCGAGGGTCGGTGAGCCTTTGATATGACGCCCACCACAAGCCGGGATTCAAATGCGGCCGAAGGAAAGTAAGTTGCCGAAAGTCTTTACGGATGGGCGAGCGCGCTGCGGACCAAAATTGGTCTTTAAGAGATCGCCATACTAATCGAGAGGACAGCTGCTGGGAGGCCCCAGGGCGTTCTGGCACCTGAAGACTCGGTTCCTAGAGCACGGCCGCCATCACAACTTCAACAAAGGAAGACGGTAGTAGCCTATTTGAACGCAGAACGATCGACCGCCATCTCGTTACATCCATTCGAGGGTCGTCAATTCAGAGACCCCATAGCTCAGGCCGTTGTAAGCAAGTGTGTATTCCATCCAAGGTCGCCGATTTGCTTAAGACAAGCACGTGCAAAAGATGAGAACGGGGCAGCAGCATTTATCTGCTGTCCAATCTGGTTAATTAGCTGGTCATAATCATCTTCTTGCTTAGGAGTTAGGATACCATTCGCCTCACGTTCAGCCTCGAGTTCCTCTACACGTCTGACCGAATGCCGAATCGCAACATAGAGATCATGCCTATCCCGAATGAGAGTTCCTTCATTAAGATGGAAAAGTTCGATTGACTTTTTAGCTCGGCAGTTTTTCAGCTGATGCTGGTGTGAGGTAAAGCGCTCAACTAATTTTCCGTCTTCGACTGCGTAATCGAGAAGTTGTACGTCGGCACTGAGGCAGGGGTCAATTAAAGTTGGCCGCTCCCCGTCCGTTGGAGCCGCAGCCGTATCTGGAACCCGAGTAGCTTCATCGATTAAGGGAAACAAGCTCCCCTTGCCTTGGACGTTCTGCTCACGCGAGTCGGTACGGCGCTTGTTGATTAGCGAGTACGCAAGCCTAAAATTTCTCCACTCAAAAGCTAGCCACCAATAGCCTTTGTGCGGAAGCGCCGATCCGCTAACCCTATTTTTAGGTCGAAAGTGATCTACTTCAAGCTCAGTTACCGCAATCCGTTTTTCAGAGTACCAACATTTCTGATGCGAAAGTTGCGCCATAGCGGCTTTCACGCCGCTCCAAATTTGCCCGTTACCTTTTATAAACTCACTTCGGTCCTCCGGCGCCTGAGCCGACAGGCCGGTCAGAGCGTCGGATGCTTCAGTCAGCCACGTATCAGTTATGTGGCCTAAAAGATCGCCATTCCTGATATGCCTCATACGTCACGCCGCGCTTTGACTCGTTGAAGTGCTTCTGCTGCCCTTCGGCGACGCTGCTCGAGCGCATCCGCACTGAGGACAACTTCACCGAGTTCGGGCTCATTCATTTCGATATCGGCCATGGCACGGACAAAATCAGCATAAAGGGGGTCATTGACTGATTTCGTGAAATCCAAGCTTTTGATTTTTGTGTTCAGCTCGAGCAGGCGCCCCTCCTCTTGAGGGGTCCTAGAAGAAAGTGCCCCAAGCTGCCTCTTCTCGTCTAAGAGTTTGAGAGACGCCCGATCCAATGATGATCGCAACCCGAAGAAGTCGCTCGTGAGAATAGCGGAAAAACCCATCCCCTTCGGACTTGAGGAAGGGTGTTCTGCCTCGATTTCCCGTTCGGCTATACGCCGCCGGAGTATGATAACCTCGTTTTTTTCTAAGCCCGCGAACACAAGCGGGCTGTGCGTAGTCATTATAATCTGACTCTTCGTAAGACCCCCACCGTATTGGGTCAAGATATCAAGATAGTCAAGACACCATGCCGGATTTAAATGGGTATCGGGCTCGTCCAGCAGAAACAATGATTCGTCTTGATTAGTGAATCGAAGCAACCCAAGGACCGTGAGCAATTGTTGCTCGCCTTCGCTGAGATCAGTAAAATTTAATAGCTGTTCACTGCCGCTCACCCGGAACCGTATGCGTACTTCGTGAAGCAGGTCGCTTAAAACAGTGCTCTCGAGACGCTTGAATAATTCTTTCTGGTCGATCCCGGCCGCCAAGCTGATTAGGTCAGCTGCACTCTTTACATAGCAGTATCGGCGTTCCTTTGTGCGGTGCCGGCGAATACCGAAAGGCACCCGTTCCGTCGTCTGCATAGGGGCAACGGCTACGCGATGCAGCTCGCCGAGTAGCCGCTTAACCGTCCCAGTCGCCCACCAGTACCTCTTATCGCCTCGTTCCTGAACTTGAGGGGACGGATCGCGAGAATGCCAGTGGGGCTCTTGGAGAATGAAGAGAACCGACTCCAAGCCTTCGATCCCGAGCTGATCTAATAGAAACTTCCTTATTTCAGGGTCATTTTTTGCATAGAAGGCAAGCAAAACGAACTGACTATGCCAATCCTCTGCCAGGAAGAGTGGCCGTATAGTCTCTTCTTCGCCTGCAATCAATTCGTCGCGGTACTTTTCTGTATGATCAACAAATAAATCGCGTAGCCTTCGAGAGGTTCCAGAGTAGTATCCAAAAACATGCTTAGGCAGGATACGGATCTGGTCATTCAGTCTGTAAAACGCTGCCTCGGACATCTCCTCGAATGCAGATGTATCCCAAGCGCTGCTTTCAGGCTGATCGATCTCCGTTGTCGCTTCGGAGGTCCCTTCTACTCGCTTGATATAATAGACCATTTTAAGTAGCGAGATCGCAAGCTCATCCGAAGCCGCCTCCACATCGATTATATAATTATTGCACGAGTATCGTATACGGTACGCAAATGTAGGCTTGACGCGCAAATCCAGCTGTCGAAAAATGCTGGTCAGAGCCTCTAGGATGTTTGTCTTCCCAACGCCGTTTCGACCGATGAGAACCGTCCGAGGGCTATCTTCATCGAAATCAATAAGAAAATTGCGCAGATTTCGGTAGGCCGGTAGATGAAGCTTGTCGACTCGCATATTAAACAACCATCAACACAGGCCAATCTTCGGCAGATCTTTGCTCACGAAGCTCACCTTTATCAATGGCTGCGGCGAGCACTTTGAAAAAAATCTCTACATCTTGCAGGCCGTAGCCTGCCTCACCAAAAAGGCGGAGCGGCTCAAGTCCGTCAGAATGCTCCTGAAGCACTTCAATCAGGTCGCGCTTGGGCGAAGCGTGGGTGTTTGGCCGAGGTTTTGTCGATGTCACTGCCCTACGTCTCCCCGATGAAGAGGTCGATTGAACGACGCTGCTTTTGATATGCGAACGCCGTGCGACTGCAACGGCTTGATCGCCTGGGTCCTTCAATTCACCGAAACCGCTAAGAACCCGGAGCAAAACATTTGCCCATAGGGTTTCCAGAGATGCTTGTAAGATCTCAAACTTTCGCTTTAAAGCAGTGATCGCGGTCCTACGATGTGCAATATTTTGTAATAACCAATTCATTTCGTGCAGCGGAGCGATCGGAATCGGAGCTAAAGCCAGTCGCGACAAGTTGAGTGTATCACGCGCTACTCCGCGCGCGCTCTGTGCCAACCAAACTTGCAGAGACGGTGATTGCAAAGACAGCGCGATCCATTGTGAGAATTCGACTCGAACAGGGGTGATTTTAGCAAGTGCGCGAGCAATATTAGCTTGCGCTAGGGTGTCGGGCACAACGGCTACCCGTCCAATGGTGCCGACGAGAGAAACTAAAACGTCGCCACCCTGAACACGAGACCGAGCATGCCGCTCATCGACAGAAGGATCGATACGGCGCATGTTATTCGAATTGATTCCGTGCTCATCCAAGTCCTGCACGCGAACTAAAAGCGCCCCTTCTTCGACGTTATCCCCAGGCTGGACGACACCGTAGCACAGGGGATGAAGGGGAGACGTCAATTGATCGATACTCATCCAACTCCAGCTATGCGGAAGTTTGGTTGGATTGTTGGGTTCGGCAGGCGGTGCAGGCTTAATATAGATTTGACGGGAGCTAGGCTGTCTAGACGATGCGAGCGATTCGTTTATGACTTGGATCCATTGTACCTCGCGCGCCTCAAGCACGTCCTTGAATAAAGCTTCGCCATCTTCTCCATTAGGAAGGGCAGCTCTAAAGCTTGCGCTCATACTACCATCAAACGCTGCGGTCAGAAGAGCTCTTTCATAATCCCCAAAGAGGTTGATTCCTTTGAGCAGGTGACCGCGCAGACCTTCGACCTTATGTCGTAGGACATTCAGCGCGCGGACAATGAGGCGTTGCTCCTCGAGAGGTGGCACAGTGATCGTCATATCGAGCAACTGGTCGCTTCGGACACGTGGCATCCGCGCGCCCGACATGAGTTGAGCGACCTCGCTTCTATGCCCAGGACCAAGAAGCACCTCGCGAAGGAATTCTGGGTCGATTGCCTCGCTCGTCTTAAGTGGCCATAGTTCGGTTGCGGCAATACCATCGAAGGGAGCGATTACCACCTTCTGCAAATACGGCCTTAGGCGACCATATAGAATATCGCCTTTCTCAAAGGAAATTTTCATGCTACCGATTTCACGACCGCGCGTCTTTTCCATTTTCAGAAGACGTCCGGTTCCCGCCTCAATATTCTCTAGGCTTATGTAATTATATTCATGGTCAGGAGTTCCGCCAGGATCGATTTGTCGGCCTGTTGGAAACACCAGCTCTCTAAGCTGCATAACTTTCCAGTTCACTGGTATCTTAGGCGACGAAATCATTAGGCTTACTTCTGAGGCTCGGTTTGCAGCTGTTCCACAAGCTGCTCAAAATCGTCAAACGCAGCATGTAGAACTTCGCGGATTTGGTTTGCAATTTCGTCTATGTCCGCTACAGCATCGCTATTCCCGTGCTTGTCTTCTATCAGCCACGTCATAGCGAGATCGAAATTTCTCTGTTCAATATATGACCGGGAAAATCGTCGAAAACGTCCGCTCTCGCCCTGATCGTTCCGATCGCTGCTTCCATCTGGCGCTGATCCGTAAGCTGCTTCAAACTCTGCAAAATGCTCACGCCCTAGAGGCGTGCGCTTACCAAAATTCGGCAAGTTCGCACGCATGTCGTAGAGCCATACATTTTGTGTCCCACGAGCGTCTTTAACAAAAAACAAAACACATGTAGTCACATTTGCGTAAAATATACCATCAGGCAGGCGCAAGATAGTGTGTAAGTTGCACGTGTCGATCAACTCGCGCCTGATTGATTTTCCGATATTACCTTCATAAAGTACGCTGTCCGGTACAACGACGGCAGCCCGCCCCCCCGGCTTCAAGCTGAGGATAATGTGTTGAAGAAAGGCGAGCTGTTTGTTCGATGTCGGATAGGCCAAGTCTCGTCTACCCGGCAGTCCGCCGCCGCGCTTATTGCCAAATGGAGGATTGGTGAGAATGATGTCTGCAGGAGGAATGCGGGCTGCACCGCTTGCAGAAAGACTGTCTTCGTGAAGAAATTCCCCCGCCATGCCGTGCAGTATCGCATTCATCAATAGGAGCCGATGGGTATCTTGTACTAGCTCTACGCCTACAAAAAACGGATTAGCAACAGATTGCTTTGAGCGAATTTTTATGTACTCATTTGCGACAACTAGAAATCCTCCCGTTCCCGCCGCGGGGTCGTGAATTACGTCTTTCGCTTCCGGCCGAATGACTTCAACGATAGCCTCAATCAGTGGTCGTGGTGTAAAGTATTGCCCGGCGCCACTTTTCTTCTCGCTTGCATTCTTTTCCAATAAGCCCTCGTAAATGTCACCTAATCCCTCGCGCCCGATGCTATACCAATCAATTTCGTCGATTTTGGCAACAAGGGTCGAGAGACTTTCTGGGTGACGGAGTAGTGAAGTCGGATTGGCAAAAATTGTTCTGATGGTCTCGTTATTCGAAGTACCCAAGACCACTAACTGACGTCGATAGAAGTCAAACTGTTCGCTTACCGGCACTTTGAATAAGTCAATCCATCGATAACCGGATGGTATGTGTTCTTCGGCTTCGATTTCCCGAGCCATCTTTAGAAAAAGTAGGTATGCCAGTTCGTTGACATACTGATGATATGTAATTCCATCGTCCCTTAGAACGTTGCATAATCCCCATAGCTTCTGAACGATATCTTGGTTGCCCATCCCAAGCTTCCGCATACCGGCAGCGCCCTTCGCCGCATTCCGACCATTCGTAGAGGAAAGAGGCTCACATGGACATGGGTGCAATGGCTCCGCCTGTGCGGAAAGCCTAGCTCCGTCACCCGCATGCCGCATGACCGACCGTCGAGGCGTAAGTCTATCGCTGGCCGCGAAAGCCTAAAGAACGCCCTTCTCGGACGCGTTCGCGCACCAGCTCGTCGCCAGGGGGATACCTCAGCACTTTGATTGAGTGCGAGCCACGAACTACGAACCGATGGGGTACTTACTCTACTCCGCGACGGTCACGCTCGTCGGCGTGCAGGTCCGATTCGTTGCGGACAGGAGGCCCAACGGCATGGACAGCTTCAATAGATGCGACTGAATCGTCTTCCCAGCCCGGGGGCAGCCCCGCGGCGGGCCGTTAGGCCTCTGTTTCTGGCGGCCTGCGTCGTCGCGTCCCGGTATGCGTGTGACCGAGGGACTGACGCCTGAAATTGGCGGGCCGCGAGTCCAAACGAGTCGAGGAGACCGCAGCCTCTCCATCCGCTGGACATTATGACCTTTGGTGCTTTGGCATTCGTGTCGGATTATTATGAAGACAAGCATGGACTCATCCTTTAGATGAATGAAGCCCGGGGGGTAAGCCGCCTATGACTAAGTTGTACCGCAGCACCGACAAGGGTCTTGAGGCAGTAGCACCGGGCCGCCTTACGTCAGAGGACATGATTGAGGGCTGGGTAGCGGCCAACCCAGGCTTACTGGGTCTCGATGTCCTCGTCATCGGCCGCCAAGTCGTTACCGATCACAACGGTCGCATCGATCTCCTCGGTATCGACAGCGAGGGCAATCTCGCGGTCATGGAGCTTAAGCGTGCGATGACGCCGCGCGAGATCGTCGCTCAGGTGCTCGACTACGCCAGTTGGGTGGCAACGCGCACGACGGCGGACGTCCACGCATTGGCTCAGAAGTACCTTCAACGGCCCCTGAGCGCAGCCTTCGTCGACAGGTTCGGTGAAGCTCTCCCCGAGCGATTGAACGCCTCTCATTCAATGGTCATCGTCGCAAGCGCCCTTGATCCGTCCTCGCAGCGAATCGTGAGATACCTCTCACAGGTGCACGGCGTCGGGATCAATACGGCCTTCTTCACCGTTTTCGAGCACGGTGGCGAGACCCTCCTCACGACGGATTGGTTCCTGGATCAAGAAGAGGTCGTCGCTCGGTCCGAGGCGAAGGTGCGGGCGCCTTGGCAGGGTCTATGGTACGTCAACGTTGGACAGGGCCCTCATCGCAACTGGGACGACATGCGGAAATACGGCTTCGTGTCCGCGGGGGGCGGCTCGCAATGGTCGGGTCCGTTAAGGAACTTGGAGCCCGGCGCCCCCATCGCTGCCTACCAGAAATCCGCGGGGTACGTCGGGTACGGGATCGTGACTACAGCACCCGTGATGGCGCGGGACTTCATTACCCCGCATGGCCCCATTCTCGACCAGCAACTCGTCCAGCCGAACCTTAGCCGAGACCGTGACGATGCCGAGCGCGCCGAGTACGTCGTCGGTGTGGACTGGCAGTCGGCGGTCACGGTGGCAGAAGCCCGGACATTCCCAGGAGCGTTCTCGAACCAGCATATCGTGTGCCGTCTTCGGCATTCAGAGACTGTCGAGTTCCTCCGCCAGAATTTTGGCATCCAGCTCCCGAGCCAAGCACCATGACCCTCGCCGCGGTGTGTCCTCCGGGGGCGGACGTGTGGTAGCGCGAGGTGGCACTGGGCGTGTGTCAACTGCCTCAAGCAGGGCAGCCGCATCATTTGCGGGGCCGCCAGAATGGATCCCAGTGGGCCCCGGGCTGCTCAATACAGTAGCCGTCGCGAGGGCCATAAAGAGAGAGGCGCGCCGGGCACGGTAGCGGATTCCATCCCCCCCACATTAATCCCAGTTCTGATATCGTCACATGTCCAGCACGGCAGTTTCTGGGTGCGTACGGCCGAGGCTACAAATGCTAAGCCGAGCGACCGATCCTGTGGAAATGAGGCAGAGGCTCATGCCGATTCAGCTGAGGTGATCGTCCGCTGGGATGCAGCAGCATACACGGCAAGCCGGTAGAGCATGTGGGATAAACTGAGGGCTGCCGGCTCAGTCCGGTCAGAAAATCCTTATTCTCATATATACATAGCCTAAATATCTGGCGGTAGGGGTGGCATCCGAACCGCCGTTGGCGTTGCTCCGTGTCACTGCTGTGTAGCAGCAAGGGCTCGAAGCCTATCCAAATCAAACGACGGCAGCTTACGAATTGCCGTAGACTTAGCCTTGAGGGTTACGTCGCCATAGTTGTCGGCCGCTGTTCGGCCTGCATGGCCCATAATCGCATTATAGACACGGTAATTGATCGCGGCCTCTTCGCAAATTGTAGTAAAAAGGTGCCGCCATCCGTGGTTCGGCTGCACGTTCGGGTCTGGCACGATAGATCGAATGAACTCGCGCATCCGGTTGAGTAGGCCAGCGAGCGGGCCGAGAACGTCACCTTCCTTACTTGGTGTGAGAAAGAGTGGTCCTTCAGAGCTGGCCTCGACAAAATCGGTGAAGCCGAGTTCGATAAGTTGATGGTGCAGAACGACTTCTCGCGCTTCGTCGTTCTTCACGGTGCCGGCCTCGGGCGTGATGCGCAGCACCCAGAAATCACCATCGCGCTGGAGGTCTTGCCGGCGCAGTTGGCCCACCTCACCGACGCGAGCGCCGCTGAATGCACAGAGCCACGGCACCCACCGCTTAGCAGCCGCCGTGCGGGCATCTTCCCGGCGACCCGGCACATAATGCAAGGCTGCAGAGAGAATCGCGTGAGCTTCGGCTTCAATGAAGCCTTTCGGGCGGAGCCGCTGCTTTTTTCCAAGCTTGATCGTCAGCCCAGCCGCAGGATTCGCTGGAAGCTTTCGGTTGACGACAGCCCAGCCGAATAGCGTCTTCAAAGCTGCAAGATCGCTGTCCTTCACCGTCTTGGCGGACGGCACTTTCCCAGTGAGCTTCGAAGGCGTAGTCAGCCGGTGATCCTTGAAGGCGACGATGTCCTCAGCCGTCACCCGCGTGGCATCGTCGTGCTTCAGGAATGCAACAAGGTAGCGGACAGTCTTTTCGTAACTCTCGTGCGTGCTGGGCTTACGACCGGCTCGTTTCGCCTCTTGCCACCACGCCTCGAACAGGTCTGTCAGCGACAACTGCGCTAGGTCGTTGCGCGGGGTCCGTGGAGGCGAGGGTGTCAGGTAATGATTCGATGGTGCACCTTCCTGACCACTGCCGATTTTGGAAGGAGGATGTTCGGTCGGACCTCCCAATAAAATCTCGCCTTGGGCAGCGCGGCTGATTGTTAGGCTTGCCCGCTGGAGCGCCGAACCGACGGCCCTCGCCAGCTTCGTGCGACTCCAATCATCAACGACGAGGCCGTGTCGCGTAAGGAGCTGGTCGGCTTCTTCAAAACATCGACGCCGCATCGACCGGTAGAAGACGTTCGTTATGGGCATCTCGCCCGGTACACCCTTATGTGGAGCGACTTCGGGCAGAGGTGCGGCGATCCAAAGGGTTGAATAGAGGTGGGTATGCCAACCGAGTTGAAAGCTAGGGTCGGCTTGGTGAATGTGTATCCATTCGTCGTGGACGGGACCGGCAAGCGCATGAGCGTCGCGTTCCGTCAGCGACTTTGGGCCAACTCGAAGGTTCGCCCAACGGGCTTCCACTTCCGCAGAAACCTCGGCGTAGCGCACGCGGGCTGCGGCGGGATCCTTGGTATCAAGCGTTGCGAGTTCCTCGCGCTTACCAATGAGGTCACGCAGGTCTCTCGGCACGGCGCGCCGGAACCAAAAGACACCGGTCTTGGGATGCTTCCAGGGCTGCGCCATTCTGAGGGCCATATGTATCACCCGATTGTATCACTCGGGCTGCCCTAAGTCTCTGATTTTGCTATTTGCTTTTGCGGTTCAGCGGCTTAGCCGACTGATGGTGCCCAGGAAAGGACTCGAACCTTCACCTCTTGCAAGACTGGTACCTGAAACCAGCGCGTCTACCAATTCCGCCACCTGGGCTCGCCGGGCGCTCGGCGCCGACGAAGGCTCGTTTAGGGGGTGGCATCGGTGGCGTCAATCGGGATTCCGCATGTGCGGGCGTTCGACCGCCCGGTGTGATCGCGGCGCTCGCCTCGGCGCGGATGGCCGGCCCGATGGCGAGCGCCAGCGCGTCAGAGGCTCGGCGCCGGCTCGCCGTCCTCCACGTCCGGCGTGCGCGACCGGGACCGGCGATCGAGCAGCGACCGTCCGAGCGCGCGGAACGGCGCGACGAGCCGGCGGGCGTCCTCGGCGCGTTCCATGAAGCGCTCGCCGCTGCGGATCTCCTTGTCGAGGCGGGCCATGGTCCGGGCGAGCGACGGATCGTCGTCCTGCAGCCAGGTCTCGACCACGCGGGCGAAGGCGATGACGACGCCCTGGAGCTTGAGCCGGCCGAGCGGGCCCTCGGTGTCGATCCCGGCCGCGGCCAGCATGTAACGGTGGGAGTTCAGGGCCACGCCGTTCAGGGCCAACATCGACAGCACGTCGCCGCGCAGCGCGAACGAGATGCGCCGCAAGGCCGGCTTGTACGGCGTCATCGCGTCGAGCCGGCGCATCAGCACGTCGAACAGCCGCTCGCGGGTCGGCTCCTCGGCGAGGTCGGCACCGTCCTCCTCGAGCACCTTACGGTCGATGATCCGGGCGAGGCCGGCGAGAATCGCGCCCTTCGACGGGAACAGGTCGCGCAGCTCCGCCAAGCTCAGACCCGCCTCGCGGGCGATGTCGCCGACCTCGATGTCGTTCCAGGGCTGCTCGGCCGCCAGCCGCATCAGCGCCTCCACCGCCGCCTCGCGCGGGGGCTGCGTCGGCGGCTCGTGATGGGTGCCGGGATCCGCCGGCTTGCGGCCCTTCTTCGGCGAGCCTGCTGTCTGGGTCATGCGGCCTGCTCCTGGCTGATGTCGCGCGCGCTCCGAAGGGGCGACGCGCCTCGTGACGATCGACGCGCGAAACGGCCGATCCTGTCTCACTCCCTATGTAGGGACGCGGGCGGACGAGGGCAGTGCCTTTGTGCGCGCTTGCCGCACGAGGGCGATGGCACGACATGCCCATAGGGCGCACGCGAGGCGCGGTGTTCGACGATGGCGGCACGATCGCGCGCCGGCCTTGCCCGCCCTGCTCTCCATCTCCGCCGTGGTCGGCAACGCAATGGTGGATCATGGGCCGAAGGCGCTTGCGGCGCTTGCGCAGCGAGCGACGGGGCTCTCATCGCGGGATGACGGAACCGCGAAGCGCTCGGATCGACCGCCCGAACGCGATGTCCGCGTCCCGATCGAAGATGCAGGTGCGCCGAAGCGTCCCCTACTCCGCGGCAACCCGAGGCGGCGCCGGGTAGCCCCGCCCATCGTTGGCGGGATGGCCGGAAGGCGCGCGCCCCGCCTCCTCCGGGTCGTCGCGCGCGCCGACGAAGCGGGAGAACAGGCGGACGATCAGGCGGGACAGGTCGTCCATCAGCACGAAGATCGCCGGCACGAAGACCAGCGACAGGCCGGTGGAGACGATGAGGCCGCCGATCACCGCGATCGCCATCGGGGCCCGGAACTCGCCGCCGATGCCGAGCGCCATCGCGGAGGGCACCATGCCGGCGGCCATGGCGATCGTGGTCATCACGATCGGCCGCGCGCGCTTGCGGCCGGCATCGATGATCGCGGTGGCGCGGTCGACGCCGCGCCCCATCTCCTCGACGGCGAAATCGACGAGCATGATCGCGTTCTTCGTGACCACGCCCATCAGCATCAGGATGCCGATGACGACGGGCATCGAGATCGGCTTGTGGAACACCAGCAACCCGAGGATCGCGCCGCCGATCGACAGCGGCAGCGAGAACAGGATCGTCATCGGCTGCAGGAACGAGCCGAACAGCAGGATCAGCACGCCGAACACCATCATCAGCCCCGCGCCCATGGCGAGGGCGAAGCCGGAGAACACCTCGCCCATCACCTCGGCGTCGCCGGTCTGGCTGATGGTCACGCCCGGCGGCAGGGCCTGGGCGGTCGGCAGGTGCATGACTTGGTCGATCAGCGAGCCGAGGGCGTCCGAGCCCTGCATGTCGCCTTCCAGCGCCACGCGGATCGCCCGGTCGTAGCGGTCGATCGCGGTCGGGCCCTGCCCGAGAGACAGGTCGGCCACCGTCGAGAGCGGCACCGCGGCGCCGCCCTTGACCGGGACCTTGAGGGTCTCGAGCTGGGCGAGGTCGCCGCGCAGGGTCTCGGGCAGCTGCACCCGGATCGGCACCTGACGGTCGCGCGCGTTGAACTTGGCGAGGTTGGCGCCGATGTCGCCGATGGTCCCGACGCGCACCGTCTCGGCGATCAGGTCGGTGGAGACGCCGAGATCGGCCGCCACCCCGGCCTTGGGGCGGATGCGGATCTCGGTGCGGTCGAGCGGCGCGGTCGAGATCACGTTGACGAGGTGGGGCACCTGAGCCGCCTCGCGCTGGAGGCGCTGCGACACGTCGGCGACCACCGCCTTGTCGGGGCCGGCGATGATGAGCGCGAGATCGCGCTGGCCGCCCTCGCGCAAAGCCCAGAACCGGATGTCGGGCTGCTGCCGCAGGATCGCGCCGACGGCGACGTCGACCTCCTTCTGCGTGCGGTGTCGCGTGTTCTTCGGCGTCAGGTTGATGGTCAGCGAGGCGAGCCGCACCTCCTTCTTCCCCGGCAATTGCCGGACGCCGTCGACGAACACGCTGCGGACCTCGGGCAGCGTCCGGATCTTGTCCACCAGCGCGTCGGTGACGCGCGTGGTCTCGGCGAGCTTGGCGCCGGGCGGCAGCTCGACCACGAACAGCGTGCGGGCCGCGTCCTCGGCCGGCAGGAAGCCGGACGGCAGCAGGCCGGTGGATAGGATGGAGGCGGCAAAGCAGGCCAGCCCCGCCACCAGCGTCACGAACTTGTGCCGCACCGACCACGCCACGAGGCGGGTGTAGCCGCGCATCACGACGCCTTCGCGCGTGTCCTCCGGCCCGTGGTCGCGCAGGAAGTAGGCGGCGAGCAGCGGCGTGATCAGGCGCGCGACCAGCAGCGACATGAACACGGCGGCCGCGATCGTCAGTCCGAACTGCTTGAAGTACTGCCCGGCGATGCCGCCCATGAACGAGACGGGGGCGAAGATCGCGATGATCGTCGCGGTGATGGCGATGACCGCGAGGCCGATCTCGTCGGCCGCCTCGAGGGCCGCGCGATAGGGCGTCTTCCCCATCCGCATGTGGCGGACGATGTTCTCGATCTCGACGATGGCGTCGTCGACCAGGATGCCGGTCACCAGCGTGATCGCGAGCAGGCTGACGGCGTTCAGCGAGAAGCCGAGCGTGCTCATCACCCAGAAGGTCGGCAGCACCGAGAGCGGCAGCGCCACCGCCGCGATCAGCGTCGCGCGCCAGTCCTTCAGGAACAGCAGCACGACGATCACCGCCAGCGCCGAGCCCTCCAGCAGCCCGAGCATCGCGGAATGGTAGTTGCCGACCGTGTTGGTGACGGAGGTGTCGATCAGGTCGAAGCGCACGCCCGGGTTGGCGGCGTGCAGCGACGCGATCCGGTCGGCCACGCCGACCGAGACCTCGGCGTCGCTGGCGCCGGCCGAGCGCGAGATCGCGAAGGCGACCACCGGCTCGCCGTTGAAGCGGGCGAAGGTGCGCGGCTCCTCGGCGGTGTCGGTGAGCGTCGCGAGCTCGTCGAGCCGCACCTTGCGGTTGCCGGAGACGACGATCGATGTGGCGCCGAGCGTGTCGAGGGTCGCCGAGGCCGCGAGCGTGCGGATCGACTGCTCCTGGCCGCCGACCTCGCCGCGTCCGCCGGCCATGTCGGCCGAAGTCAGGCGCAGCTGCCGGTTGACGTCGGCCGCGGTGATGCCGAGCGCGAGCAGCCGGTCGGGCTTCAAGGTGACGCGGACCTCGCGGGCGACGCCGCCGAGGCGCTCGACGCCGCCGACGCCGCGCACGCCCTGGATCGACCGGGCGACCACGTCGTCGACGAACCACGACAGGTCCTCCGGCGTCATCGCGGGCGCGGACGCGCCGTAGACCATGATCGGCAGGCCGGCGATCTCGACGCGGTTGATGATCGGCTCGTCGATGGTCCGCGGCAGGTTCAGGCGGATCTTCGAGACCGCATCCTTCACGTCGTTGACGGCCCGATCGGTGTTCACCTCGAGCCGGAACTCGATGGTGGTGACCGACGAGCCCTCGGTGATGGTCGAGAGGATGTGCTTGACGCCCTTCACGCCCGCCACCGAATCCTCGACCCACTTCGTGACCTGGGTCTGAAGCTCGGAGGGCGCCGCGCCCGACTGGGTGATCGTCACCGAGACGATCGGGATGTCGATGTTGGGAAAGCGCGTGATCGGCAGGGAGCGGAAGCTGACGAAGCCCAGCAGCATCAGGACGAGGAACAGGACGATCGACGGCAGCGGCCGGCGGATCGACCAGGCGGAGATGTTGAGGCGCATGACGTCGCCCCTAGCGCGCGGTCGCGTCGGCGAGCGGCGTCAGGGTCTCCGGCGGCACGGGCCGCACCCGGTCGCCGTCGCGCAGGAAGCTTCCGGCGCGCGCGACGACGATTTCGCCGGCGGCAAGCCCGCTGCGAACCTCGGAGAACCCCGCGGCGGAGAGGCCGGGCACGACCTTGCGCGCCTCGACCCGCTCGTCCTTCACCACGAGGACCCCGGCGTTGCCGTCGGCCGCGAACAGGAGGCTGGAGACCGGAACCGCGACGCCGGTTCGCCGCGCCACCTCGACGGTGCCGCGGCCGAAGGCGCCGATGCGGAGCGCGGGATCGTCGCCGAGCGCGATGCGGACCTTGCCCAGCCGCGTGGTGCGGTCGACCTCCGGGTAGACCCGGCGGACCTTGCCGACGATCTTGCGCCCGTCCTCCAGGTCGAGCTGGGCCGGATCGCCGATCTTGATCCGCGGCAGCCAGGTCTCCGGCACCTCGCCTTCCAGCTCGATCTCGCCGCGCGCGATCAGGCGGAACAGCGGCTCGCCGGCCGCGGTCGCGGTTCCGCCGACGCGGGCGGTGCGGCGATTGACGATCCCGGCTTCCGGCGCGCGGATCGCGGCGCGGGCGCGCTTGAGCGCGATCTCGGCACCCGAGGCCTTGGCGGTGGCGAGATCGGCCTCTGAGGCCTGCAGGCCGCCGCGGGCGGAGGCGAGCCTGCCGTCCGCGCCCTGCGCCGCGGAGACGCGCTGCTCGAGGATCGCGGCGGTGGCGTTCCCGGTCTTGATCAGGGCCTGGGCGCGCTCCAACGACAGCCGCGCCTCGGTCTGGGCCGCCTCCGACTGCACGATCTGGCTCTTGGCCTGCACGATCGCGGCTTCGGCCCGGGCGACCGCCGCCGCGTTCGCGGCTTCCTGGGTCGCGATCATCTCGGTGGAGAGTTTCGCGAGCACCTGGCCGGCGGCGACCCGGTCGCCCTCCTCCGCCAGCAGCTCGATGATGCGGAAGCCCTCGATCTCCGGCGACACCAGGATCTCGTCGCGCGGCACCAGCGTCCCGGTGATGACCGCCCGCTCGACGATCTCCCGCATCTGGGCCGGCACGACGCTGATCGCCGGCGCGATGGATTGCGGCTCGGGCACCGCCGCCGTTTCGACCGCGCCGACGGACGATGCGCCCGCGCAGAAGGCCGCCGCGAGGCCGGCGACACGCAGGGCGGCAACGAAGGATCGCATCACGGCAGTGGTCTCGCTGGCGTCCATGGGCTCGCCTGAGCCTGCCCTGTCGCACCGCAGCCCGGCGTTTTGAAGGCACGCGCCGACGCCCCGGGGAGCGTAGACGACGGCCTGGAAATAGGCGACCGAATACCTGCAACCGCGCCGCATTAAGGACGTTAAGCTTTCAACATCCCATGCGACGGGGCTCCCATGAGCATCTTCCAGATTCGTCAGACCAAGAACGGCATCGTCCTGTGGACCGGCTCGGCCGACGACGAGGCGACCGCCCTCGACGCGATGGCGCGCGAGGCCGGCTACCGCGACTTCCTCGCGCTGCCGGAATCGGTCCGCAGCAACGGCCTCGAAGCCGCGAAGCTCGACCTGATCTCCTAAGGGCGATCGCCCGGCCCGGGCGGGTCGGGCCTCACCCCATCCGACGACCATCGACCCCGTTCGGCCCCGGCCGTGCGGGGTCGATGCGTTTCACGCCACCGCGAACGCCTTGAGGTCGAAGGCGGGGTCGGCGGCCTGCTCCGGCGTCGGCGTCCGTCCGGCGCCGAGGATGCGACGGGCCATCATGTGGTCGCCCGCGCGGTTGATCGACTCGACCGCGACCAAGCGCGCGCCGCGGTAGCGGAACACCGAGAACGCCTCGCCGCCACCCCGCCGGACCGACAGGTCCGACGGCCCCGAGAGGCCGGCGATCTGCAGCTTGTAGCGACCCTGGTCGCTCCAGAACCACGGCAGCGCCGCGTAGGCTGCCGGCCGGCCGGCGAGGCGGGCCGCGAGGCACCGCCCCTGGTCGATCGCGTTCTGCACCGATTCGATCCGCACGGTGCCGTCCGCGGACAATCCCGTCGCGAAGGCGCTGGGATGGCGCGTACAGTCGCCGATCGCCGAGATCGCCGGGTCGTCGGTGGCGAGAAACGCGTCGACCCGGATGCCGTCCGCGACGGACAGGCCGGCCTCGGCCGCGAGCTCCTGGTTCGGCAGCACGCCGATCCCGACCACGACGAGGTCGGCAGGCAGCTCGCGATCGTCCGACAGGCGGACGGCGCCGGCGCGGCCGCCCTCCCCCGCGATCGATGCGACGCCGGCACCGAAGGCGAAGCGGACGCCGAGCCCCTCGTGCGCGCCGCGGAAGAAGGCGCCGGTCTCGGTCGAGACCGCCCGCGCCATCGGGCGGTCAGCGGCCTCGATCACCGTCACGTCGAGGCCGCGCGCGGCGGCGACGGCCGCGAACTCGAGGCCGATGAAGCCGGCGCCGACCACGACGATCCGCCGCGCGATCTCCAAGGCCGCGCGCAGGGCGTCCGCGTCGGCGAGGTCGCGCAGCTGGCGCACGCCGGCAAGGTCGGCGCCGGGCACCGGCAGCGGGCGGTTGCGCGCGCCGGTGGCGAGAACGAGGTGGTCGTACGGGAGGCCGGTCCCGTCGGCGAGCCGCAGCGTCCTGGCCGCCCGGTCGATCGCGACAGCCCGGGTCTGCGAACGGACCGCGATGCGGTGCTCGGCGAAGAAGGCGTCCGGGCGAAGGTGCAGCCCCGCGGCGTCGGTCTTGCCGGCGAGATAGGCCTTCGACAGCGGGGGCCGCTGATACGGCAGGCCCGGCTCGTCGGCGACGATGGTGACGGGATCGGCGAACCCGACCTCGCGCAGCGACGCGGCGACCTGGAACCCCGCCTGCCCGCCCCCGACGACGACGAGGCCGGCGCTCACGCCCTGCCCCCGGCGGCGATCGCGGCGACCGTCTCCTGGCCGAGCACCTCGACCCCCGGCAACCAGCGGGCGCCGTCCTGCATCAGGTACTCCCAGAACGCGGCGGCCGCCGGACCCAGAACCTTGTCGGCCCGGCGGACCGCGTACCAGTCGCGCCGGATCGGCAGGCCCTGGACGTCGAGCAGAACCAGACGGCCGGCCTCGACCTCGGCGGAAACCGTGTGCGCGGAGAGCAGCGCGATCCCGAGCCCGGCCATCACCGCCTGTTTGATGGTCTCGTTCGAGCCGGAATCGATCCCGAGCTTCGCCCGCTTGATGATGATCCCGTTCATGAATTCCTCGAACACCGTGCGGGTGCCCGATCCGTCCTCGCGCACTAGGTAGGCTTCCTCGGCGATGTCGGCCTTGGTCAGCCCGCGGCGGCCCGCCAGGGGGTGGTTGGGATCGGCGATCAGCACCAGGGGGTGCGGCCCGAAGATCTCGGCCTCGATCGCGAAGTCGCGCGGCGGCCGGCCCATGATCGCGAAGTCGATCTCGTAGTTGCGCAGCGCCTCGACCGTGTTGCCGCGGTTGCGCACCGACAGGTTGATCTCGACGCCGGCATGCGCCTTCACGAAGCCGGCGATCACCTGCGGCGCGAAGTACTTCGCGGTCGAGACCACGCCGAGCGTCACCCGGCCGCCGGCGCCGCCCTTGAGGATGCGGAGCTTGTCGGCGCAGGTCTCCAGCACGGTGTTGATGCTGTCGATCGCCCAGAGCATCTCGCGGCCGGCATCGGTCGGCTTCAACCCGGTCGGCGTCCGGTCGAACAGCAGCAGGCCCGCCTCCTCCTCCAGCTGGCGGATGCGGGCATAGAGGGCGGCCGAGGTGACGTTGAGCTCCTGGGCGGCCCGCGTCATGGTGCCGAGACGTGCCACCGCCGCGACGGCCTGAAGTTGCTTGAGGGACAGGTTGCGCATGCGCTGTTTTTAGTTTTTTTGTAATCGGCCGCAAGAAGTTTTAGATTTCTTGCCCACAGGCGGCGTCGGTCCCTGGTGAAGGGCGACCCGCGTGCGGTATCCTGCCGGCATTCGGGCAGGTAAGGCGTGCGGCAGGCGCCGTCGCACGCATGACGGCGCGGCAGGATCTCGGGCGGAAAGGCAAGCGGATGTCGACAGGTTCACCGGCACTCGGATCGCGGCTCGATGCATGCCTCGCCGAGGCTGTCGCGGCGGAGCCGCACTTGGCCGACACCGCCGCCGTGATCGCCGCGATCGCGGCGGCCTCCATCGACATCAGCGAGGTCATCGGGCGCGGAGCGCTCGGGGGCGACCTCGCGGCGGCCGGCGAGCACAACAGCGACGGCGACGTGCAGAAGGCGCTCGACGTGATCGCCCACCAGCGCGTCACGGAAGCCCTCCAGGGCGCGCCCGTCGCCGAGGTCGCCTCCGAGGAGGCCGAGGGCGTGATGCACCTCAACGCCGGGGCGCCGCTCGCGGTCGCGATCGACCCGCTCGACGGCTCGTCGAACATCGGCGTGAACATGGCGGTGGGCACCATCTTCGGCATCCGCCCGGCCGTGACCGCCGAAGGCGACCCGATCGCCTCCTTCACCACGCCCGGCACGGCGCAGACGGCGGCCGGCTTCGTCACCTACGGGCCGGCCACGGCGCTGATCCTGACGCTGGGCCACGGCACCCAGGTCTACGTGCTCGACCGTGCCGAGCGCGCCTTCCGCCTGACCCATGCCGCGCTCGAAGTGCCGGCGGCCGCCAAGGAATACGCGATCAACGCCTCGAACGCCCGGCACTGGGACGGCCCGATCAAGGCCTACATCGAGGATTGCCTGCGCGGCGCCGAGGGCCCGCACGACAAGGACTACAACATGCGCTGGCTCGGCTCGCTGGTGGCCGACGCGCAGCGCGTGCTGATGCGCGGCGGCGTGTTCCTGTACCCCGGCGACGGGCGCAAGGGCTACGCGCAAGGACGCCTGCGCCTGCTCTACGAGGCCGCCCCGATCGCCATGCTGATGGAGCAGGCCGGCGCCGGCGCCACCGACGGCGAACGCCGCATCCTCGACATCGCCGCCGCCGGCATCCACGAGCGCGTGCCGCTGGTCTTCGGCTCGGTCGAGGAGGTCGCCAGCGTCGCCAAGTACTACGACGGGCGCAACCACGCCGCCGGGCGCTCCCCCCTGTTCGGGCAGCGCGGGCTGATGCGCTCGTGACCTCGGGACACGCCCGGTAGCAGCATGTCGGCGCGGCATCCGATCATCTCGGTCACCGGTTCCTCGGGGGCCGGCACGACCTCGGTGCGCAACACCTTCGAGCAGATCTTCCGGCGCGAGGACGTGTCGGCGGTCTACATCGAGGGCGACGGCTTCCATGCCTTCGACCGCGAGACGATGCACGCGATGATGGCGGCGGAGCCGACGCTGTCGCACTTCGCGCCGCGCGCCAACCTCCTGCCGGAGCTTGAGGAGGTGTTCCGCACCTACGGCGAGTCCGGGCGGGGCCGGACCCGGCACTACGTCCACGACGTCGAGGACGCCGCACGCTACGGGCGGCCGCAGGGCAGCTTCACCGAGTGGGAGGATTTCGCGCCCGGCTCCGACCTGCTGTTCTACGAGGGCCTGCACGGGTGCGTCGTCGACCAGACCCTAGACCTCGCGCGCTACCCCGACCTGAAGATCGGCGTCGTGCCGGTGATCAACCTCGAATGGATCCAGAAGCTGCACCGGGACCGGTCGTTCCGGGGCTATTCGACCGATGCGGTCACCGACGTGATCCTGCGGCGGATGCCGGATTACGTGCAGACCATCTGCCCGCAATTCTCCTGGACCGACATCAACTTCCAGCGGGTGCCCACGGTCGACACCTCGAACCCGTTCATCGCCCGCTGGATCCCGACGGCCGACGAATCGATGGTGGTGATCCGCTTCAAGGACCCCAAGGGCATCGACTTCTCGTACCTGCGCTCGATGCTCGAGGGCAGCTTCATGAGCCGGGCCAACTCGATCGTCATCCCCGGCGGCAAGCTCGACCTCGCGATGCAGCTCATCCTCACGCCGATCATCATGCAACTCGTCGAGCGCAAGCGCCGGCTCGCCTGACCGCACGGGTCGTCGCGGGCAAAAAGTCCGGCTGTTTTGGCCGGGCTTCCCCACCCCTCATCAGCCCGCGCGAGGGCGTGTCGGCCCCGCGCGTCTCGGAACCTGCCGCATGCCAAAGGCCATCATCGCCCCCTCGATCCTGTCGGCCGACTTCGCACGGCTGGCGGAGGAGACCCGCGCCGTGGACGCGGCCGGCGCCGACTGGATCCATCTCGACGTGATGGACGGGCATTTCGTGCCCAACATCACCTTCGGGCCCCCGGTGGTGAAGGCCTTGCGCCCGCACACGATGAAGTTCTTCGACGTGCACCTGATGATCGCGCCGGCCGACCCCTACCTCGCGGCCTTCGCAGACGCCGGCGCCGACGGCATCACCGTCCACGTCGAGGCCGGGCCGCACAGCCATCGCTCGCTCCAGACCATCCGGAGCTTGGGCAAGCGCACCGGCATCGCGCTCAACCCGGGAACGCCCGCCGCGATGGTCGAGCCGCTGCTCGACCTCGCCGACATGGTGCTGGTGATGACGGTGAACCCGGGCTTCGGCGGCCAGAGCTTCCTCGGAAGCGCGCTGGAGACGGTGGCGCGGGTGAAGGCGATGATCGCGGGCCGCGCCATCGATATCCAGGTCGACGGCGGCGTCGACGCCGAGACGGTCGGCCGTGCGACGGCCGCCGGCGCCAACGTGTTCGTCGCCGGCAACGCGGTGTTCAAGGACGGCCCCGACCGCTACGCCGAGCGGATCGCCGCGATCCGCGCCGGCGCCGAGGCGGCGAGCGGCCGGGCGATCCGATGCTGATGGCGACCTCATGCTGAAGGCGCTGATCTTCGACGTCGACGGGACGCTGGCCGAGACCGAGGACCTGCATCGCCAGGCCTTCAATCACGCCTTCTCCGAGCTCGGCCTGCCCTGGCACTGGGACCCGGCGTGCTACGCCGACCTGCTGACGGTGATGGGCGGGAAGGAGCGGCTCACCCACTACGTCGCGACCCGCCACGGCGATGCCGCGGACCTGCGTGCGCGCATGCCGGAGATCCACACCCGCAAGACCGCGATCTACGGCGGCCTCGTCGCGGAGGGCGCGCTCGCGCTCCGCCCCGGCGTCGCGAGGCTGATCGCCGAGGCGCGGGCGGGCGACGTCCGGCTCGCGATCGCGACGACCACCACCCGCGCCAACGTGGACACGCTCCTTGCCGTCAACTTTCCGGCCGGCGACCGCCCCTTCGACGTGATCGCCTCGGGCGACGAGGCCGCCCGCAAGAAGCCGGCCTCCGACATCTTCGATCTCGCGGTGCAACGCCTCGGCATCGCGCCGTCGGAGGCGATCGCGTTCGAGGATTCCGCCGCCGGCATCCGCTCGGCGCTCGATGCCGGCCTGCCGGTGCTGGCGACCCGCAGCCGCTACACCGAGAGCCACCGCCTCGACGGCGCGTTCTCGGCGGTGTCGGATCTCGGCGAGCCGGGGCATCCGCACCGGCACGTCTTCGGGTTCGCGTGGGCGGACGGGGTGGTGACGCTCGCGGGCCTGAGGGAGTGGCACGCGAGCGCCTGACCCGTCAGTCGCGACGGGCGAGCCGGCGACCGGCCGACTGCCGGCGCGCATCGTGCCGTCCCTGCGCTTCCGTCGCGAACAGCGTCGTCCCCGCGACGAGGCCCAGCGCCGCGGCAAGCCCGAGCTTCAGCCATTTCGGGTCGACGGCGGCGACGTGGCCGACGGCGCGGTCGTCGAAACGGCCATGGGCGCCGGGATCGGTGTCCACCGGCTCGTAGAGGTTGTCGGCTCGGTGCTTGTTGGCGCGCACGCTGGTCATCTCCCCGCGATATCCGTGACGGGCGAGATACCCGTCGATCCAACCCGGGATCACCATGTTGCCGACGATCGCCTTCCAGGCCGACGTCCCGATCCAAAGCTCGCGCGGCGCCGCCTGCGCGGCCGCGTAGACGTGGCGGGCGATCGCCTCGGGCTGGTAGATCGGCGGCACCGGCTCGAGCTTGCGCGGCAGCACCGAGCGGGCCCAATCGAATTGCGGCGTGTTCACCGCAGGCAGCTGCACCATCGTCAGCCGTACCTTGCTGCCGTCGTGCAGCAATTCGCTGCGCAGCGAGTCGACGAAACCGCGCACCGCCGCCTTGGCCGCGCAATAGGTCGCCTGCAGGGGGATCGAGCGGTAGGCCAGGGCCGAGCCGATATGGACGATGGTGCCGGAATCCTTGGGCACCATGTGCTCGAGCGCGGCGAGCGTGCCGTGGACCTGGCCGAGATAGGTCACCTCGGTGACGCGACGGAACTCCTCGGCGGAGGTCTGCTGGACGGGCGCGTAGACCGTCACCATCGCGTTGTTGACCCAGACGTCGATGCCGCCGAACGCCGCGACGACCTCGGCGGCCGCCTGGCTCACCGCGTCCGCGTCGGCGACGTCGGCCGCGAACGCCATCGGGCGTCCGCCGGCCCGCACCACGTCCTCGATCGTCCCGTGCAGGCCGGCCTCGCCGCGGGCGATCAGGCCGACGTTCCATCCATGCCGGGCGAACTCGCAGGCGACCGCCCGGCCGACGCCGGCGCTGGCGCCCGTGACCACGACCGTCCGTTTCCGCTCAACCTGTTTTCGCATTCTGTCCTCGTCGGCGCGCCGGTCGGCCGCGGTTCGGGAACGCCCGTCGCCGCCGATCTTTCCGTCGTCGGCCGATCGCGTTCGCGTGTGCCGCCCGCGTTGCCTCCCCGCGCCGCACGCGCGTATAAACCGCGGCATCCCCGCCCGGCGGCGTCGAGGGCGCGAGCCCTCCGCCGCCAAGACCTAAAGAACGCGCGACGCCATGGCCGGCCATTCCCAGTTCAAGAACATCATGCACCGCAAGGGCCGGGTGGACGCCGTCCGCTCGAAGCTCTTCGGGAAGCTCGCCCGCGAGATCACGGTGGCGGCCAAGCTCGGCCTGCCCGATCCGGCGATGAACGCACGCCTGCGCGCGGCGATCATCGCGGCCCGCGCCGAGAACGTGCCCAAGGACAACATCGAGCGGGCGATCAAGAAGGCGGCCGGTGCCGACGGGGAGACCTACGAGGAGATCCGCTACGAGGGCTACGGCCCGGGCGGTGCCGCGCTGATCGTCGAGGCGCAAACCGACAACCGCAACCGCACGGCCTCCGACGTGCGCTCGGCCTTCACCAAGTCCGGCGGGAGCCTCGCCGAGACCGGCGCCGTCGCGTTCATGTTCGACCGTGTCGGGGTGGTCGGCTTCGCGGCCTCGGTCGCCGACGCCGACACGATGCTGGAAGCGGCGATCGAGGCCGGCGCCGACGACGTGCGCTCCGACGAATCCGGCCACGAGATCACCTGCGCGCAGGACTCCTTCGGCGAGGTCACCAAGGCCCTGGAGGCGCGCTTCGGCGAGCCGACCCGCACCGGCCTCGTCTGGAAGGCGCAGAACACGATCGACGTCGACGACGAGACCGGCGAGAAGCTGATCCGCCTCGTCGAGGTGATCGAGGACCAGGACGACGTGCAGAACGTCTACGTCAACTTCGCCCTGTCCGACGCGCTGGTGGCCAAGCTCGAGGCCTAAGGCGCGAGACGCGGGGCGCGGGCGTCAGCGGGGCGAGGCCGCCCCGCTGCGGTCGCAACGGAAGGGCGCGACCCCGATCGCCGGGTCCTGCAGCACGCGGCCGCCCGAGGCCTCGCAGCGGACCTGGAAGGAATCGTGCGGCCCCCAGAAGCTCCAGATCGTGAACATCGGCAGCACCATCATCAGGCAGACGCTGCCGATGACCATGCCCGCCGCCCAGGCGTTGCCGCGCAGCGGTTTCGGCGGCTCCGGCCGCATCGGCGGCATCGGCGCGAGGAAGGCCAGGGTCGGCACCAGCCAATCGAGGGTGTTCATCCGCCTGCCCGCCCGCAGTTTCGACCCGCATCGTGGCGCGCCGCGAAGCCGACGGTAGTTCGATCGCCTCAGTTTCGAAAGTCGGCCAGCCGCGACCGTTTGGCGAAACCCTTCGTTCACGCTATGTGCTCAGACAGAGCCGGTACGGCGTTCCGGCCGTGCGGCCAAGGTCCGGTTCATGACGCCCATCCGCATCCTCGGCATCGATCCGGGCCTGCGCCGCACCGGCTGGGGCGTCGTGACGGTGACGGGGGCGAAGCTCGCCTACGTCGATTGCGGCGTCGTCACCTCGGACGGCGACCTGCCGCTGGCGCTGCGCCTGCGCGAATTGCACGAGGGCATCACCCGGGTCGTGCGGGACTTCTCGCCCGACGAAGTTTCCGTCGAGGAGACCTTCGTCAACAAGGACGCGCAGGCGACGCTCAAGCTCGGGCACGCCCGCGCCATCGCCCTGCTGGTGCCGGCGCTCGCCGGCGTGCCGGTGTTCGAGTACGCGGCGAACCTGATCAAGAAGTCGGTCTGCGGCTCGGGGCATGCCGAGAAGGCGCAGATCCAGGCGATGGTGCGCTTCCTGCTCCCGAAGGCCGAGTTCAAGCTGGCGGATGCGGCCGATGCGCTCGCCATCGCCATCACCCACGTCAACCATCGCGGCGCCCATGCGCTCAAGCGCGCCAACCCGCCGCCCGGCGCGGCCGGGCCGGGCGCCGCGCGGATCGCGGCGGCGTTGGCCAAGCTCGGCTGAGGCCGATCAGTTCACCGCCTTGAACTCGCCTTCGAGGCGCAGGACGACCTCGTCGCCGAGCATCGGCAGGTAGGCGTCGATGCCGAAGTCCGAGCGCTTCAGCACGGCGCGGCCGTCGAAGCCGACGGTGTAGGCCTTGTCGACGGGATGGATGCCGGCCTGGTTGAAGGTCGCGTCGAAGGCGACCGGCTTGGTGACGCCGCGCAGCGTCAGGTCGCCGGTGACGCGCGCCGTGGTCGGGCTCGTCGCCTCCACCGCGGTGGCGGCGAAGGTCGCGCTCGGGAACTTCGCGGTGTCGAAGAAGTCGGGCGCCTTGAGATGCGCGTCGAGCTTCGGGTTCACGCCGGTGATGCTGTCGGTGCCGATCGTGACCTTGAGCCGGATCTTGGTCGCGTCCTTGGGGTCGAGGGTCGCGTCGCCGGTGACGTCGGTGATCTGCCCGTAATAGGTCGAGAAGCCGAGATGGCTCAGCGACCAGGTGATCTTGGCGTGGTCGGGATCGAGGCGGTAGGCGCCCGGCCGGACCTGCGTCGGGTCGGCGCTGGGGGCAGTCGCGGTGTCGGCGGCCCGCGCCGGCGAGAGGGCGAGCGTCTGGGCGAGTGCCAGGGCGAGGAGAAGCAAGGGTCCGCGCATCGGGATCGCCTGGGTTGTAACCGACCGTTTCCCTGCCCTGATCCCACGAAGCTCGGCCGCTCTCAAGACTGGCCTTCCGAAAGACTCGCCACGCTTCGCCGGATGGCGGCGATGCGCGGCATTCTGTAGGCAGCGGACGGCACGCTGGACGCGGCAGCGCGAATGATCGGGATCTCATGATCGGGAAGCTCAAGGGCGTGGTCGATTCCTACGGCGAGGATTTCGTCCTCCTCGACGTCCAGGGAGTCGGGTACGAGGTGCATTGCTCGGCGCGCACGCTCCAGCGCCTGCCGAAGCCCGGCGAGCCGGCCGTCCTTTCGATCGAGACGCATGTCCGCGAGGACATGATCCGCCTCTACGGCTTCCGCTCGGATGCCGAGCGCGAGTGGTTCCGCCTGCTCCAGACCGTGCAGGGCGTCGGCTCCAAGGTCGCCCTCGGGCTGCTCTCGGTGCTGGAGCCGCCTCAGCTCGCCTCGGCGATCGCCATGGGCGACAAGACCGCCGTTGCGCGTGCGCCCGGCGTCGGCCCGCGGCTGGCCGCCCGGCTGGTGGCCGAACTCAAGGACAAGGCGCCGGCCTTCGCGCCGATCGATCCGGCGCTCATCGCCTTGTCGGGCGCGGTCGAGAACCGCTCCGCGCCCCAGCCCGTCGCCGACGCGATCTCGGCGCTGGTCAACCTCGGCTACGCCCAGCTCCAGGCTTCGGCCGCGGTCGCCGCTGCCTTGAAGGCTGGCGGCGAGGACGCCGAGGCGAAGGTTCTCATCCGGCTCGCGCTGAAGGAGCTGGCGCAATAGGGAGCCGCGAAACGCGACGACGCGATCCGATCGTGCGCTCGTGATCGCCGGAGCCTTGACCCATACGGTGCCGGATGGCATGTGGCGTTCGCTAACACGTTGAAAACGCTTAGTTTTCAAGAGTTCTAAACTGGCGACGGTCGAGGACCGGGACGACGCACGGTGAGCGCTCTCGAACGATTCGAGGGCGTCGAAGGAAACGAGCCTCCAGCCATCGGGTTTTGGATCGTATGATCGTCTGTTCCTGCAACGTCCTCTCGGATGGCGCCGTGCGCGGGTGTCTCGGCCCGGGTCCTGGCTGCCCGCGCACGCCGGCCCAGGTCTACGCCTGCCTCGGCTGCAGCCCGAAATGCGGGCGTTGCGCCCGCACGATCCGCTCGATCATGCAGAACGCCCTCGGCGCCGCGGCGCTCGAGGCGGGACAGGACGCCCATGCCTGCGCGACGGGTTGCGCAACTGGCTGCAGTTTGGGAAAGGTCCAGCCTGCAGAGGAGGGGATCGCCGCCTGAGGCGTAGCCCGGCTTTTCCCTCGCACGGCCAAGGGGAGAACGGGTTTCATGAAGGGCGACATCAAGGTCATCGAGTATCTGAACCGCGGCTTGCGCAGCGAGCTGACCGCGGTGAGCCAGTACTGGCTCCACTTCCGGATGCTCAACGACTGGGGCTACATCGACCTCGCCAAGTTCTGGCGTAAGGAATCGATCGAGGAGATGAACCACGCGGACCGGTTCGTCGACCGGATCCTGTTCCTCGACGGCTTCCCCAACCTCCAGGAGCTCGATCCCCTGCGGATCGGCCAGAACGTCGAGGAGATCATCGCCTGCGATCTCGCCGCCGAGTGCGAGGCCCGCGCGCTCTACCTCGAAGCCGCCAAGTACTGCGATTCGATCAACGACCGGGTGTCGAAGCGCCTGTTCGAGGATCTGGCCGAGGACGAGGAAGGCCACATCGACTTCCTCGAGACCCAGCAGGAACTGATCCGCCAGATCGGCCTGCCGCTCTACGCCCAGCGCCACGTCGGCGGCCTGGAGCCGATCGCCCCCGAAGCCGAATGAACGGGAGGCGGGATCGCCGGGGACCTCCGGCGATCCCGCGCGATGCTCAGTAGAGCCGGGTGCGGTAGGCCTCCTCGGTCGAGCGCTCGGCATCGGCGACGCTCACGGTGCCGGTCTGCTCGGCGAGGATGCGCCCGAGGCTCGGGAAGCTCTTGCGCTCGACCTGCGCCTCCGGCGACCACAGCTTGGCCCGCATCAGCGCCTTGGCGCAGTGGAAGAACACCTCCTCCACTGCGACGCGCAGACCCGTCACCGGGACCTTGCCCTGGGCGACCAGGGGCGCGAGCATCTCGGCCGACGTGACCAGCGCCGCGCGCCCGTTCACCCGCAGCGTCTCGTCGATGCCCGGCACGAAGAAGATCAGCCCGACCCCGGGATTGCCGAGCACGTTGCCGAAGCTGTCGACGCGGTTGTTGCCGCGGCGGTCCGGGATCAGCAACGTCGCGTCGTCGAGGATCCGGACGAAGCCGGGAGCGTCGCCGCGCGGGCTCGCGTCGGCCCGGCCTTCCGCGTCCATCGAGGCGAGCACCAGGAAGGGCGAGAGCGCGATGAAACCGCGCGCGAAGTGATCGAGCCGCGGGAGCACCTTGTGCTCGGCCATCGGCCTGATCGCGCCGACATGCGTGCGCAACGCCTCGGGAACGCCGAGAATCGTGTCGTCGATCGTCCCGCTCAAGCGGCATCCTCCGGGTTCGGGCCGTCGCGGCCCTCTGACATGGCCTCGAGCCGGCCGGCACGCGCGATCGCCGCGCGAGACCGGACCGGCTCCGACCGAGCCTGCACCTCGGCCCCGGGCTGCACAACCCGCGCCGCGGCCTGGCGACGGCCGACGCCGGTGTCCGTCGATGTCGTCGGCAAACCTGCATCGGAGCCTTGACGGCGCGACCGCCCGGCCCTTGATCCTCGCCGCGACGATCGAGAGGCAGGGCGCATGACCGAATCCGCATCGAACGAACGCCTGCCCCCGGCGTTGCGTGGCACGCTGGCCCTGCCGGTGATCGCCGCGCCGCTGTTCATCGTGTCAGGGCCCGACCTCGTGATCGCCCAGTGCCTGTCGGGCATCGTCGGGTCGTTTCCCGCGCTGAATGCCCGGCCGGCTGAACGCCTCGACACTTGGCTGTCGCTCATCACCGGCACGCTCGCCGCGGCGCGGGCGGCCGAGCCGACGCGGCGGATCGCGCCGTTCGCGGTCAACCAGATCGTCCACGCTTCGAACGACCGTCTGGCCCGGGACGTCGCCGCCTGCGTCGCCCACGCGGTCCCGATCGTCATCACCTCGCTCAGGGCGCCCGACGCCGTGGTGCGGCCGATCCACGGTTACGGCGGCGTGGTGTTCCACGACGTCACCACCGTCCGGCACGCGGAGAAGGCGCTGGAGGCCGGCGTCGACGGGCTGATCCTGGTCTGCGCCGGCGCGGGCGGGCATGCCGGCACGCTGAGCCCGTTCGCCCTGCTCGGCGAGGTGCGGCGCTTCTACGACGGGCCGATCATCCTGTCGGGGGCGATCACCACCGGCAGCGCGATCCTCGCCGCACAGGCGATGGGCGCCGACCTCGCCTACATGGGCACGCGCTTCATCGCGACGGCGGAGGCCAACGCCGCCGACGGCTACAAGGCGATGATCGCGGAAAGCGCGGCCGCCGACATCCTCTACACCCCGTTCTTCACCGGCGTGCCCGGAAACTACCTGAGCCCCAGCATCCGCGCCGCCGGGCTCGATCCCGAGAGCCTGCCGGATGTCGGTAAGAGCGCGATGGACTTCGGCAGCAGCCGGGCGAAGCCGTGGCGCGACGTGTGGGGTGCCGGCCAGGGCGTCGGGACGATCGCGGACGCGCCGCCCGTGGCGGACGTAGTCGCACGGCTCGCGCGCGAATACGCGGCTGCCCGCGCACGCCTGGGGGCCGCAGCCTACTCGGCTGCCTGAGGCCAAGGCAGTCGCCGATTTCGGGCGGCCTGCACATCCGGACCGTCCGCCTCGGCCAGTTCCGTTCGGCTGCGGCCGTTGCGCTTGGCGCGGTAGAGCGCGAGGTCGGCCCGGCGCATCAGGTCGTCGAAACGCTCATGTCCCGGCGTGCTCACCGCCACGCCGATGCTGCAGCTGACCTCGAGGTGCGGCAGCGTCGGCAGGCGCAGGGCGGCGAAGGCGCGGCCGAAGCGGACCGCCTCGCGCCGGGCGGCCTCCGGGGTCTGGGCCGGGATCAGGCACGCGAACTCCTCGCCACCGAGCCGGCCGAACGCGCGATCGCCCGGCAGCAAGGCCCGCCCCAGGGCGCAGAAACCGACCAGCACCCCGTCGCCGACCGCGTGACCGTAGGTGTCGTTCACACGCTTGAAATGATCGAGATCGAACAGCAGCAGCGCGCTCGGCGAGGGCCGCGCCAGCATCGCCTCGGCCTCCAGCACGAAGGCGCGGCGGTTGGCGATGCCGGTCAGCGGATCGACCGATGCGGCGAGCCGCTGTGCCCGCTCGGCCCGCTCCTTGGTCAGCGCCATGAAGGTGAAAGCGATGGCGATCGTGAACAGCATCGCGGCAAAGCACAGGATCGCGACCCAGCGCGATTGCAGGGCGTCTGGGCTGGTCGGCAGGGGGGCGAGGAAGGCTGCGGGGATCCGAACCGCGTAGCAGAGCCCGTAGATGCACAGCAGGATCATCGCGGGGTAGCGCGAGACCAGCCGTTCCGCCCGGCCGCGCCAGATCTCGTAGGCGCTCGCCGCGCAGAAGAGGGTTGCGATCGACGAGGCGAGGACGACCCGCGCCGCGATCGAGCCGTAGAACGCCGGGACGAGGCAGGCCGCCGCGAAGGCGCCGCCGCTCAGGATCGCGATCGACAGGCGCAGGCTCCGCCCCTCGAAAGCCCGCACGCCGCTCCAGATCAGACCGTAGGCGGCGATCATCATCGCGTTGGCGACGCCGATGGAGAGCCAGTCGGGGATCGTGCCGCGCAGGGCCAGCCCGCCGGAGGCGATCGCGCCGACGAGGTGCGCGACGCCCCAGATCGCCAGAGCGTGCGTCCGACGTGCCTGGACCCACGACAGCACGAAGAGCACGCCCACGAGGAACGTGAGGACGAAGGTCACCAGCAAGAGGGTCGCGATGTCGAGACGCATGGTCCGCTTGACGTCTCCCGACGATCACTCCGATGGCCGAGACCACACCTGTGATACGGCACCCGAGACTGAGCACAACATCAAACTAGAGCATAAACAACATCTAAACGCCCGTATCAGACCTGACTGATATCAAAAATCCATAACATAGGTTATCGGGATGACGGGCCAAATCCTTCATCCGTCGCCACGCTTGCTCCCCGTCGGCTCCAGCGGCGTGATCCGCAGGGTCGTGATGCGATTCTTCGCCTTGCGCAGGACCTGGAAGCGGAAGCCGTGGAAGTTGAAGGCGGTTCCCTGGTCGGGGATGGCGCGCGCCTCGTGGATGACGAGCCCGGCGATGGTCGTCGCCTCCTCGTCCGGCAGGTTCCAGTCCATCGCCCGGTTGAGGTCGCGGATCGGCACGCCGCCGTCGGCGTTGACCGAGCCGTCGCCCTGCGGCCGCACGCCCGAGACGGTGACGTCGTGCTCGTCGGCGATGTCGCCGACGATCTCCTCGAGGATGTCCTCCAGGGTGATGAGGCCCATCACCTCGCCGTACTCGTCGACGACGAGGGCGAAGTGGGTCTTCTTCGAGAGGAAGGCCTTGAGCTGGTCGCGCAGGCTGGTGGTGTCCGGCACGAACCAGGTCTCGAGCGCCAGCGCCTCGACCTTGAGGCCGGACGCGTCGCCGCCGGCCGCGTCGAGGGCCCGGAGCAGGTCCTTGGCATGCAGCACGCCGACGACGTTCTCCGTGGTGCCGCGCCACAGCGGCATCCGTGTGTAGGGCGAGGCCAGCACCTCGCGCACGATCTCCTCGGAGGGCAGGTCGGCGTTGATGATCCGCATCTTGGTGCGGTGGACCATCACCTCGGAGACCGAGAGGTCGTTGAGGTCGAGCAGGCCGCCGAGCATGTCGCGCTCGGCCTTGGCCACCCCGCCCTCGCGGTGCAGCAGCGCGACCTGCCCGCGGATCTCCTCGGTCGGCGACAGGATCGACTGGTGGTCGCCGATCGTGACGCCGAACGGGCGCAGCATCAGCCGCACCAGGCTCTCGATCGCGAGCGCCGCCGGGCCCATCACCGCGACCGCGAAGGCGACGGGGCGGGCCATCATCAGGGCCGCCTTGTCGGGCTTCGAGATCGCGAGCGTCTTTGGCAGCACCTCAGCGAAGACGATCACCAGCACCGACATGCCGACGGTGGCGTAGATGACGCCGCTCTTGCCGAAGACCGCGGTCAGCACGCTCGTCATGAAGGCGGAGGCGCCGATCGCGACGATGTTGTAGCCGATCAGCATTGCGCCGATGAAGCGCTCGCGGATCGCCAGGATGCGGTTGACGATGCCCGCCCGCGCATCCCCCGCCTCCTCCAGGGAATGCATCCGCGCGCGGGACGCGGCGGTGAAGGCTGTCTCCGCGCCCGCGAAGAAGGCCGAGAGCAGCAGCGAGATCACGACGATGCTCGCGGCCAGCCAGAGGTCGGTGTGGGTTTCCATCGCGCCGGGTTTTCGAGCTCATGCCGTCGCGGCAGGCTCGGGATCGAGGCGCGACGGCGACATCCCTCATAGGGGATTCGGCGCCGGATTGCCCTATCGCCGGGCGCGCAGGGTCAGGATTTGGCCGGCACCGCCGGTCCCAGGCGCGGCACGGGGCGCGGCAGCGCCCGCGCGGCGATGCAGGCGAGCGTCGTGAGGCCGAGGAGGAAGCCGAAGGGGAGGCTCGTCGCCGCCATCGCCAGGCGCAGCAGCGCGACGAAGGGGGCGGCGAGCATCAACGCCCGCTCACGGTCGTGCAGGCCGCCGGCGCGGTGGGCGGCGATCGCGAGGAGGATCGTCGCCGGAACCAGAGGGACGAGGTCGTAGACCGGCACGTAGGGCGAGACCATCGGAGCCGCGGCGAGCAGCGTCGCGGCGCGCAGGCCGAGGTCGCCGTTGCCGGCCCAGACCCGCCAGGCGACCGCGAGCGCCGCGAGGCTCGCGCCGATCTGCAGCGTCCAGGCCGCCGCGAACGAGCCGCCGGCCAGCCGGACCGCGCCGAAGGCGCTGGCGTTGAGATCGAGGCCGGCGCCGGCCTCCTGCAGGATGATCCGGTTGGTCTCCGACAGGCTCGCGACGAAGGCCTGCCAGGGCGCGAGCCCGAACAGGACGACCGAGGCGAGGCACAGGGCCAGCGCCGTGGCGAGGCAGGCGGCGAGCGCCTGTCGGCGGCCCGTCATGAGCAGCAGGAACGGCGCCAGCGCTGCGAGTTGCGGCTTGTAGGCGACGAGCCCGAAGCAGAGCCCGGCGAGCCAGGGCCGCCGGTCGACCAGCATCGCTCCGAGCGTCAGCAATCCAGCGGTGACGAGGCCGTTCTGGCCGTACGCGAGATTGCAGAGCACCAGCGGGTGCGCGAGCCCGATCAGCACCGCGTCGCGCCGCCCGGTCGCACGGTGGAGCGCAGCGGCGAAGATCGCGAGCGAGAGGGTGATCCAGACGAGGAAGGCCCCTTGCGGGCTCAGCAACGCAAGGGGGGACGCCGCCAGAAGGAACACCGGCGGGTAATGCCACGCGAACCGGCATTCCGGCCCGAAGGCCGCAGCGAGGTTCTGAAGGTGCACCGGCAGGTCGTAGGCCTCCGTCGCGCGTCCGCCCAGCGCCGTCCGGCCGACTACCCAGACCTGGGCAAGATCGCTGCCCATCACGTCGCCGAGCCAGTTGTGGCGCGGATCGGGTCCGGTGCCGAAGGCGAGGTAGGCCAGCGCTAGGATCGTCGGAACCAGGAATGCGGCGGCCAGGCGCGCGAAGCGGAGCAGGCCGGCATCGTGGGCGAGACGTTCCCGCAGGCTGGCCGCGAAGCGCTCCGACGCGCTGACACCCTGCGACGCGCCCATGGTCCGACCCGAATCCTGGCCGAGCGCCAGCGCGGCGACGATAGGGCCGCGAGGTTCCGCCGCGGTTAATGCGGGTCGGGCTCAGCCGGCCCGCAGCTCGTCCTGCAGGAAGGCGCGCACCGCGTCCCGCTCGATTCCCGGCGCGATGAAGCTCCGGCCGATGCCGCGAGCGAGGATGAAGGTCAGCGCGCCATCCTTCACCTTCTTGTCCTGCGCCATCGCGTCGAGCAGCGCGTCGGCGTCGCCGCAGCCGCCGGGCACGGCCTGGAGGGTGGTCGGCAGGCCGGCGAGCGCGAGGTGGTTGGCGACGCGGCCCGCATCCTGGCCCGCGCACAGGCCGAGACGGGCCGAGAAGCGGAACGCCAGCGCCAGCCCGATCGCGACGCCCTCGCCGTGGACGAGGCGGGCCGACTCGTAGCCGGTGAGGCGTTCCAGCGCGTGGCCGAAGGTGTGGCCGAGATTCAAGAGGGCGCGCTCGCCGTCCTCGCGCTCGTCGCGGACGACGACCCCGGCCTTGGCGCGGCAGCAGATCGCCACCGCCTCGTCGCGCTCCGGCCCGCCGGAGAAGATCCCGCGCCAATGGGCCTCGCACCAGTCGAAGAAGCCGGCATCGCCGATCAGCCCGTACTTGGCGACCTCGGCGTAGCCCGCCCGCATCTCGCGCTCCGAGAGCGTGTCGAGGGTCGCGGTGTCGGCGAGCACGAGGCGAGGCTGGTGGAAGGCGCCGATCAGGTTCTTGCCGAGCGGCGAATTGATCCCGGTCTTGCCGCCGACCGAGGAATCGACCTGGGCGAGCAGGCTCGTCGGCACCTGCACGAAGCGCACGCCGCGCCGCAGGGTCGCCGCGGCGAAGCCCGCGAGATCGCCGACGACGCCGCCGCCGAGGGCGACCACGAGGTCGCCGCGCTCGACCTTGTGGGCGAGCAGGCCGTCGCAGACCGACGCGTAGGTCGCGTAGGATTTCGAGGCCTCGCCCGGCGCCACCGCGACGAGTGCGGAGCGCAGGCCCGCTTCCTCCAGGCTCCTCCGCAGGGCGTCGCCGTAGAGCGCCGCGACGGTCTCGTCGCTGACGATCACCGCCGCCTTGCCGCCCAGCGCCGCCACGCGCGCGCCGGCGCTAGCGATGAGGCCGCGCCCGATCAGGATGTCGTAGTCGCGGCCCTGGTCGAGGGGGACGTGGACGGCGAGGGGCTCGGTCATGACAGCTTCACTGCGCGGCGACCGCGCGGCTCTCGTCCGGCGGGTTGAGGTAGGCGTCGAGGGCTTCGAGCACGTCCTGCACGACGCGGTCGTGGGCGACGTCGCGGGACAGCGCGGTCACGTCGGAGGCGGCATAGACCGGATGGCGCAGGTCCATCAGGTCGCGCATGGTCCGCTCGGGATCCTCGGTCTGGAGCAGCGGGCGGTTGCCGCGCTTGCGCACCCGCCGCATCAGCACGTCGAGCTCGGCCTTGAGCCAGACCGACACGCCCGATTCCGCGATCCGCGCGCGGGTCGACTCGCGCATGAACGCGCCGCCGCCGGTGGCCAGGACCAGAGGCCCCGCCCGCAGCAGGCGCGAGATCACGCGCTCCTCGCCGTCGCGAAAGCTCGGCTCGCCGTAGATCGCGAAGATGTCGGGGATGGTCAGGCCGGCGGCCGCCTCGATCTCGATGTCGGCGTCCTTGAAGATCAGGCCGAGCCGGCTCGCGAGGCGGCGGCCGACGGTGCTCTTGCCCGCTCCCATCAGGCCCACGAGCACGATCGAGCGCGAGCCGAGGGCCCGGCGCAGGCGCGCTTCGATCGGATCGCCCATCGGCTCGGGCGTGGTCATCGGGCGGGGCTCGGCATGGACGGCAAAGGGCGGGTCGGCGACGGGGCTGGGAGCGGGTGCGGCGGTGTCCCGGGTCTTATACCAAGTCTGCGGGGTTATCACCCATGCGGTCGGGCCCGCGGCCGCCGCCCCCTGAAATCTCGGAAAGGGCCCGGAGACGGCGTGGAGCCGGCCCGATGCGCCGGCCCATCGTCGCGGCGAGACGGGCGCAGGATGTGGCCTTCCGGGCCTTGCCAGCGCGGCGGCGGCATGGTGCAACCCGGGTCGCCGCGGCGCAAAACTTAAGTCCCCGCTGCGCCCTGCTCCATCGCGTCCGCGTGCCCCGAGGTTCGACCGCTGTGCCGACCCTATTCCGTTTCTTCGCCACCCTCGCGATCCTGGCCGGCCTCGTCTTCGCCGGCATGTTCGCGCTCGCGACCTTCGTGACGCCGACGCCGCGGGAAATGAGCGTGACCATCCCCGCCTCGAAGCTCCAGCCGGGCGGCCGGTGAGGGAGGAGCGTCCGCCCGAGGCCGAGCGGCGGACGCCGCCCGAGATCGCGGCCTACCTCGACATGCTGGCCGCCGAGCGCGGAGCGGCGAAGAACACCCTCGAAGCCTACCGGCGCGATCTCGACGACTACTTCGGTCACCTCGCCGACGAGGGCCTCGACCTCGCCGAGATCGAGGCGGCGGACCTCCGCGCCTACGTCGCCTCCCTCGAGCCGCGTGGCCTGAAGCCGGCCTCCGCCGCCCGGCGGCTCTCCTGCATCCGCGGCTTCCACAAGTTCCTCTACGCAGAAGGGCTGGCCGAATCCGATCCGAGCGCGCCGCTCACCGGCCCGCGCCGCGGCCGCGCGCTGCCGAAGGTGCTGTCGGTCGCCGAAGTCGACCGGCTGCTCGCGACGGCGCGCGCGCAGGTCGATGCGGCGGTCGAGGCCGAGGCGCCGGGCCAGGCGCGACGGGCGCAGCGGATGCTGTGCCTGCTCGAGCTGCTCTACGCCACGGGCCTGCGCGTCTCCGAGCTGATCGCGCTTCCGCGCTCGGCCGCCTCGACCCGCGAGCGCTACCTCGTGGTGCGAGGAAAGGGTGGGCGCGAACGGCTCGTGCCACTCACCGAGCTGGCGCGCGACGCGATGCGCCGGCACCTCGCCGCCTCGCCGAGCGACGCGCCGTGGCTGTTTCCCGCCGACAGCGAGAGCGGCCATCTCACCCGGCAGGCCTTCGCCCGCGACCTGAAGGCGGCGGCGGAGGCCGCGAGCCTGCGCGCCGACAAGGTCAGCCCGCACGTGCTGCGCCACGCCTTCGCCAGCCATCTGCTGCACAACGGCGCCGACCTGCGGATCGTGCAGGAGCTGCTCGGCCACGCCGACATCTCGACGACGCAGATCTACACGCACGTCCTCGACGACCGCCTGAAGAGCATGGTCCGCGACCTGCATCCGCTGATGGACGAGCCCTCCGGCCCCGACGGCGCACCGGAGGTGCAGCCGTGAGGGCTCCGATCCGCCGCTTGCGGCGTTGACCGGCTCAGGCGACGGAAGCGGGCGATCGGCGATGGGAGTGCGTTTGCGGCGTTGGAGGAAGGGCGCGGTCCGGGCGCTGAAGCTCGTCGCCCGCCCGGTCCGCCGGGCGCAGGGGCGCGGCGGCATCGTCATTGAGCCCTATCGCGGCTACGGCTCCGCCGACGAGATCTTCCTGATCGGCCGCATCTTCCGCCAGTCCCACCCCGGTACGGCACCGGGCGACGAGAGCCTGCGCGCGCAGCTGCGGGACATCACCCGGCGGATCGCGCGGCGGGCGCTGAAGGACGCCGCCGTCACCGCCCGCTTCGGCGGCGCGCAGGCGCGGGTCCAGACCGACCGCGACGGCTACTTCCGCGTCCATCTCAGCCCGGAGGCGTTGCCCGCGGGCGACCATGGCTGGCACGACGTCGACCTCACGCTCGAGGCGGAGCTGCCGGTGCGGGCGCGGGGGCAGGTGTTCGTGCCGCCGGGCGCCACCGGCTGCGTCGTCGTCAGCGACATCGACGACACGGTGATGCGCACGGGCGTCGCCAACAAGGCCAAGATGCTGTGGCGGCTGTTCGTGGAGGATGCCGAGAACCGCGTCGCCTTCCCCGGCGTCGCCGCGCTCTACCGGGCCCTCTACGTCGGCCCGGACGGCATCGAGGCCAACCCGATGCTCTACGTCTCGCGCGCGCCGTGGGGCCTGTACGAGATGCTGTCGGAGTTCTTCACGATCCACGGCATCCCGGTGGGCCCGATCCTGTTCCTGCGCGAATGGGGCCTGTCGTGGAAGCACCCCCTCCCCCGCCGGGCGGAGGATCACAAGCGCGCCCTGATCGTCCACATGCTGTCGCTGTATCGCGACCTGCCCTTCGTGCTGATCGGCGACAGCGGGCAGCACGATCCGGAGGTCTACGGCCGGATCGTCGCCGACCATCCCGGCCGGGTGAAGGCGGTCTACATCCGCAACGTGTCGCGGGACGCCGACCGCATACGCGAGATCGAGGCGCTGGCGCAGGTCGTCGCGGCCGCCGGGAGCCACCTCGTCATCGCCGCCGACAGCACCGCCATCGCCCGGCACGCGGCGAGCCTCGGCCTGATCGCACTGGGCGCGGTCGCCCTGGTGGCGGACGAGCACGCGGCCGGCGGCGAGCCGGCGGAGCTGACCGCGGAGACCGCCCTGCCGGGCGACCTCGGCTCCGTCCTCGGCGGCGCCGGAGGAACCTTGCCGCCGAGCGTCGTCGTCGAGGCGTCGGCGCAGGACGGATCGCATGTCTCGACCTAGCGCCACCGTGCGCGCCGTCGCTGTCGCCGCCGGGTCACACTTCACAGGAGCGTGATTCCGGCCGTTGACTCTTCGGGACCGCGGAAGCCACTTGGCGGGGACGGTTCCCCTCGGGGATCAAAAGGGAACGCGGTGAGGACGAGGCTCCGAGAAGCCTTTCCGATGCCGCGGCTGCCCCCGCAACTGTAAGCGGCGAGCCTCCATCAACACGTCACTGGGTCACGGCGCCTGGGAAGACGATGAGGGGCAGCGACCCGCGAGCCAGGAGACCTGCCGTCAGTCGTGGTCACACGCGAAACGCGTCGGGCGGGGTGCCTCGACGGGTGTCGAGACGCATGGGCCCGCGCGGCGCATGCGGGGCGGCCTCGTTCGCGGTGACGTGCCACCACACGCGTCCGCACGTCCCTTCCATGCCCTTGCCGACCGCGAGACCCGCGCCGAACGACGCACAGGAAGCCGCCCGGCATCCGTGCGCCGGCGGCCGAGCCGCGTTCGGCCGATCGCCTAATTGTAACATTGTTACATTCGATGTAGATCGAGGGTCGGGCAGGCCGTCGCGTCGCGCCGATAGAGCCGAATCCGATCCATGCTCGTTCTTCTGCAAACCGCTCGTTCCCTCGGGCGCGCGATGCGCTGCCCGCTCCTCGCCGGCACGGCGCTCGTCATCCTCGCTCCGCCGCGAGAGGCCGGCGCCCAGCCGGTCGCCGGCGAATCGGCGAGCGTCGTGCTCGACACCCTCACGGTCGCGGGCGACGGCGTCGGCTTGAGCCGCACCGCGCCGGTCGGCCTCAACCTGCGCACGCCCGACCGCGGCGCGAGCCGCCTCGGCCTCACGCCGCTGGAGACCCCCGGCAGCGTCGACGTCATCTCCGGCGAGACCGCGCGGCTGCGCGGCCAGGACACGATCGCGGACGCCGTGACGCAGAACGCCACCGGCATCACCACCATCGCCTCGCCGGGCAACGGCAACGGCGCCTTCACCAGCCGCGGGTTCTCGGGGCCGAACTCGATCCAGCAGCTCTACGACGGCACGCGGCTGTTCGTCGGCGCCAACACGGTGACCTTCCCGTTCGACACCTGGAACGTCGAGCGCATCGAGGTGCTGCGCGGGCCGGCCTCCGTGCTCTACGGCGACGGGGCGATCGGCGGCGTCATCAACGTGGTGACGAAGAAGCCGACCTTCACGCCCATCAACGTGGTGCGGGCCGGCGTCGGATCGGACGGCATCGCGCGGCTCGCCCTCGATTCCGGCGGCCCGATCGGCGACGCGGTGGCCTATCGCCTTAACGTCAGCGGCAACCGCGCCGGCGGCTGGATCAGCCCGGACGGCGACTTCCGCAACCTCGCGGTCTCGGGCGCGATCCTGCTCCAGGCCACGCCCGACCTCGCCTTCACCCTGAGCCACGACCTCGGCTATCAGGAGCCGGCGCGCTACTGGGGCACGCCGCTGGTCGACGGGCGCATCCCGGATTTCATCCGGTTCAAGAACTACAACGTCCGCGACGCCAAGATCACCTGGGCGGACAACTGGACCCAGCTCAAGACGGAGTGGACGCCCACCGCCGACATCACGGTGCGCAACACCGCCTACCGGCTGCAGAGCCGGCGCCACTGGCTCGACGTCGAGACCTACAGCTTCAACCGATCGACGCGATTGGTCGACCGGAGCGACTACACCGAAATCTACCACCAGCAGGAACAGGTCGGGAACCGGTTCGACGCCGCGTTCAAGGGCACGCTGTTCGGCTTCCGCAACGAGTTCCTGGCCGGCTTCGACGTGAACCACATCGACTTCCGGCACATCAACAACTTCTCGACCGTCGGATCGGGCCTCGTCACCAGCGTTCCGCTGACGGATTACGACCCGGGCTCGTTCCCGCTGAACGGCCGCGCCAGCCCGGCCTACGCGACGAGCACCGACCAGGCCTCGGTCTTCGCCGAGGACCGGCTGATCCTCACCGACCAGCTCTCGTTCCTGTCCGGCGTCCGGTTCGATGCCTCGACCCTGCAGCGCGAGAACCTGATGAGCAACGCGCAGTTCGAGAAGTCCTTCCAGGGCCTCGGCTACCGCTTCGGGCTGGTGTTCAACCCGACGCCGGACACCGCGCTCTATGCGCAGGTCGCCACCGCCACGGACCCGGTGAACAGCCTGATCACGCTGTCGCAATCGCTGGCCGGCTTCAAGCTCTCCACCGGCGAGCAGGTCGAGCTCGGCGCCAAGGGCGTATTCTGGGACGGCCGAGGCGAGTGGACGCTCGCCGGCTACCGCATCGTCAAGGACAACCTGATCTCGGCGGTGCCGGGCCAGCCGAACGTCTCGACGCAGGTCGGCCGGCAATCCTCCTACGGGGTCGAGGCGGCGCTCTCGCTGCAGGTCACGCCGCTCTGGCGGGTCGACGCGAACCTCGCCCTGCTGCACGCGCAGTACGATTCCTTCGACCAGGCCGTGAACGGCGCGACGATTTCGTACGCCGGCAACCGGCCGATCGACGTGCCCGAGCGGGTCGCCAACCTCTGGCTCAACTACGCCTTCGCGCCGACCTGGGAAGCACGGGTCGGGTTCCAGTACGTCGGCGAGGTGTTCAGCGATTTCGGCAACACCGCGCGACGCCCGGCCTACGGGCTGGTCAACCTCGGCCTCGACCATCAGGTCACGCCGGCCTCGCGCCTGTCCTTCCGCGTCTTCAACCTGTTCGACAAGGTCTACGCGATCAGCGGAAACGCGGTGGACGGGGTCGGCACAAACTGGCTCCTCGGGCGCCCGCGCTCGTTCGAGGTCGCCTTCACGACGGCGTTCTGAGATGGCCTCCGCGGCGCGCATGCTCGCCAAGCTCGCTAAGCTCGGCAAGACGGGGAAGCGGTGGCTGCATCTCGGCCATCGCTGGCTCGGCATCGTCACGGGGCTGTTCTTCGCGACGTGGTTCGTGAGCGGCGTGGTGATGATGTACGTCGCCTACCCGTCGCTGACCGAGCCCGAGCGCCGAGCCGGGCTGCCCGCGATCGCCTGGGACGCGGTGCGGGTCTCGCCGGACGCGGCATTGGCCGACGAGCCCGGCTTTCCCCGGGCGCTGAGCCTGTCGATGCGGGGGGCCGAGCCGGTCTACCGGGTCGCGCGTTGGGACGGGTCCCGCCGCGCCGTCTCCGCGGTCGACGGCCGGGCGATCGGCCCCGCGTCACCGGACGAGGCCCTCGCCATCGCCGGCCACGATCCGCGCAGCCTGCGCCCGGCCTACCGCGACACGCTCGCCTACGATCTGTGGACGGTGCATCAGCGCTACGATGCAGTGCGCCCGCTCCACCGCATCGCGCTCGGCGATGCGGACGGCACCGAGCTCTACGTCTCGCAGCCGACCGGTGCCGTGGTGCTCGACACCACGGCGCACGAGCGGTTCTGGAACTGGTTCGGCGCCGTCCCGCACTGGCTCTACGTCGCGCCGCTGCGGGCGCAGGCCGCGCTGTGGCGCACGGTGATTGTGTGGGTCTCGGGGATCGCGATGGTCGGGGCCGTCACCGGGTTCGTGCTCGGGCTCCTGCGGCTGCGGATCGTCCGACGCTATCGCTCCGGCGCGGTGACGCCCTATCGCGGCCTCGCGCGCTGGCATCATCTCGGCGGCCTGATCGGCGGGCTCGCGCTGCTGAGCTTCATCGTCAGCGGCTGGCTCTCGATGAACCCGAACCGCTGGTTCTCCTCCTCCAGCCCGTCGCAGGCGATGCTCGAACGCTACGCCGACGCACCCGGCGCCCGCACCGGGCTCGACCGCGCCGCGATCCGCCAGCGCGCCTGCACGGACGCGGCGGAGGTGCGGTTCACCTGGCTCGGCGGTGCGCCGCTCGCGGTGATCGCCTGCCGCGACGGACGGGAGATCGCCTGCTGCGGAACGGCGCCGGTCGCGCCCGACCGGCTGGACGCCGCCGCGCGTCGCCTGGTCCCGGAGGCTCGATCGATGACGACCTCTCGGCTCGAGCGCGAGGACTTCTACTGGACCTCGCACCATCGCGCCCGGCGCCTGCCGGTGCTCCGGGTGGTGTTCGACGACCCGGCGGCGACGTGGTTCCACATCGATCCCGAGACCGGCGAGATCCTGAACCGGCTCGACCGGTCGGGCCGCGTCGAGCGCTGGGGCTTCGACCTGCTGCACACCTTCGATCTCGGCATCCTCCTGCGCCACCGGCCCGCCTGGGACGGGGTCATGCTGCTGCTGCTCGCAGCCGGATCGGTGATCGCGGGCTCGGGCATGGCGATGGGCTGGCGCCGGCTGAGACGGCCGGCGGCCGGATCGCGCCCGGCTTGAGTGCGGGCCGATCCCCTCGCTCGGCTCGGCGAGGCTTGCTCAGCGAGGCTTGCTCAGCGAGGCTTGGCCCGCACGGGGCGGCAGCGCTACCATCGCAGCGAAGGGCCCGAAGCGGTCCGCGAACAGACAGGGACGGACGCTGCCATGGCGCGCGCGCGAAAAGTCATCATCACCTGCGCCGTCACCGGCGCGATCCATACGCCGAGCATGTCGCCCTACCTGCCGGTGACGCCGGAGGAGATCGCCGACGCCGCAATCGGCGCGGCGGAGGCGGGCGCGGCCATCGTCCACCTGCACGCCCGCAACCCGCAAACCGGCGAGCCCGACCAGACGCCGGAGGCCTTCGCCAAGTTCCTGCCCGTCATCAAGCAGCGCTCGAGCTGCGTGGTGAACATCACCACCGGCGGCGCGCCGACGATGACCATCGAGGAGCGCGTGCGCCCGGCCGCGACCTTCAAGCCGGAGGTCGCCTCGCTCAACCTCGGCTCGATGAACTTCGGCCTGTTCGGGATGCTCGACCGCTTCAAGGATCTCGAGCACGAATGGGAGCGGACGTATCTGGCCAACAAGGACATCATCTTCCGCAACTCGTTCGGGCAGATCGAGCACATCCTCACCACCTGCGCCGGCAACGACACACGATTCGAGTTCGAGTGCTACGACACCGCCCACCTCTACAATCTCAAATACTTCTTCGACCGCGGCCTGGTGAAGGCGCCGCTGTTCATCCAGACCGTGTTCGGGTTGCAGGGCGGCATCGGCTCGCACCCGGACGACGTGATGCACATGAAGCGTACCGCCGATCGGCTGTTCGGTGACCAGTACCGCTGGTCGGTGCTGGGCGCCGGTCGCAATCAGATGAACATCGCGGCGATGGCGGCGGCGATGGGCTGCAACGTCCGCGTCGGGCTCGAGGACAGCCTCTGGGCAGGCCCGGGCCGGCTCGCGCAGTCGAACGCCGAGCAGGTCGCCCAGGTCCGCCGGATCATCGAAGGGCTGGGGCTCGAGGTCGCGACGCCGGACGATGCCCGCGAGATGCTGTCGCTGAAGGGCGGCGACCGCGTCGGGTTCTGAGGCCCGTCACCCGGCGGGGTTCGCGAGAATCTTGCCGGGATTGAGGATGTTCCTCGGGTCGAGCGCGCGCTTGACCGCGCGCATCGTCGCGATCTCGGCGGTCGAGCGCGAGAGCCCGAGCTTGCCGCGCTTCTCTAGCCCGATGCCGTGCTCGGCCGAGACCGAGCCTTGAAGCGCGGCGAGCGGCTCGTAGATCGCCGCCTCGACCTCTGCTTCGAGGGCGGGGTCCGGCAGGCGCGCGGTGTTCCAGTGGATGTTGTTGTCGCCGACATGCCCGTAGGCGACGCTGGCCGCGTCCGGGTGGATCGCGGCGATCCGCGCGCGCGCCTCGGCGACGTAGCCGGCCATGGCCGAAAGCGGGACGCTGACGTCGAACGGGCGGCCGAGCCCGGCCTCGACCAGCATCTCGACGCGGTCGCGGATGCGCCACAGCGCGCGGCGCTGCTCCTCGGACGCCGAGACCATGGCATCGTGCACGACCGCCTCGGCCATCAGGGTCTCGAGCAGGCTCAAGAAGCGCGGTTCCTCCTCGGGCACGCACTCGACCTCGATCAGCGCGTAGTACGGGTGCTCCCGGGGGAGCGGCGGGGTGAAGCGGCCGGGCGCGGTCATCGTCCGGTAGAAGTCGGGCCACATGCCCTCGAAGGACGACACCCGGCCCTGGAACGCCCGCTGCGCGCGGGCGAGAATGGCGGCGGCGGCGTTCACGTCGGCGCAGGCGACGAGCGCGGTGGCGTAGCCGGCCGGCGCCGGGCGCAGGCGCAGCACCGCGCGGGTGACGACGCCGAGCGTCCCCTCCGTGCCGACGAAGAGCTGCTTCAAGTCGAGCCCGGTGTTGTTCTTGATCAGCGGCCGCATCGACGAGACGATCGTGCCGTCGGCGAGCACCGCTTCGAGGCCGAGCACCATCTCGCGCATCATCCCGTAGCGCAGCACCCGCAGGCCGCCGGCATTGGTGCTGATCGTGCCGCCGATCGTCGCCGAGCCGCGGGCTCCGAGATCGAGGGGAAAGAACAGGTCCGCCACTTCCGCTGCCGCCTGCACCGCCTCGAGCGTGGTGCCGGTGCGGACCACCATCGTCATCGCCAAGGGATCGAGCGCCTCGATCCCGGTCATGCGCTCGAGCGACAGGGCGATGTCCCCGGGCGCGCAGAGGATGCCGTCGACGAGGCCGGTGGCGCCGCCGCGCGGGACGACGGCGCGCCCCGCCGCGTGGCAGGCGGCGAGCACCGCCGAGACGTGCTCGGTGCTGCGGGGGCGGACGAGCGCGGCCGCGGCGCAAGGCTCGTCGGCACGGGTCCAGCTCGCGGGTCGGCTCGCGAGCTCGTTGCCGACGACGAGGCCGTCGGGTCCGAGGATGTCGGTGAGCCGGTCGAGAAGCGGGTCCGTCATGGGCGTGCGCGGCGTTCGGCGATCATGGGGTCGGGCGAGGACGGTCTACACGATCGCGTGCGCGGCCGAAGCCGGCGGCGTGACATTCCGCACCTGCGTTCGGGGGATCGATGCGGCTCCCGCGGGCAACCGCCGACCGCCGCATTGCAGCATCCCACCCCTCGCCCTTCCACGGCCGGAAACAGCTCATACGGTCCGGCGCTTCGAAAACCGCGGAGCGCGCCATGGGAACCTACACGCTCGCCATCGCCGACGGCGTCCTGTTCGCCTGCCTGCCGGACGAGGCCGACATCGGCTCGGCCATCACCGAGGCGACGGCGACCAATTACGGTTTCGGCATCGCGCTCAGCATCGTGCGCGGCACCGAGCTGACCGATGCGGCGCGGCCCGAGGACGACGTGGTCTGGCGCGAGACCTCCGACAGCGAGCTGCTCGACGCGGAGGGGCGCCGCTATCGCTACGCCGTGCGCCGGGCGGCTTGACGCCCCGCGCCTGGCCGCAACCAGGATCCCCGGATCACAGGACGTTCGTGCGACGGGTGCCGTCGCATGGAGCGAGCCGGCGCCCGGCTCGCACGAACGTCGGCTAGCGGCAGGAGCGCGGCAGGCGCCGCTTCCAGCGCTGGCCCGGCGCGAGGGCGGGTTCGGTCGATCGCGACTTCGTCGGCCTGCGCATCACGACAGGCGCTGCGGCGACCGGAGCGACGGCGGTCACCGGCGGAGCCGGGATCGCCGGGGCAGCGACGGCCGGCTCCGAGGACGCGTCCGCGATGTCGGCGAACGACCAGATCGCATCGGGGCGCACCATTTCGGATCGTGCCTGATCCGAACGGCCGGCTTCGGCGCGCGGGCTTTCGGACCGCATCTGCGGAGGCTTCACCCGCTTCACGCGCGGAAGCCGAAGCGCGCGCTCGATCACGGGTTCAGCCACCTCGGGCTCGGGCTCCGCCACGATCAGGCTCTGCAGGATTCGCCGAGGCTTCTCCGCCGGCACCGGCGGCGCGGGGGCGGCGGCCTGGTCGGGCCAGACCGTATCGAACGGCGACGGCGTCTCGGGCGCCGGATCGAGCGCGGCCCAGTTCAGGGGCGCCGGGGTAGGATCATCCGGCCAGGACAGGGAGTGGCGGTTCTTCGACTTGACCTCGACGGTAAAGGACCGTCGCACACGGCTGCGCAACATGCGGCGTATGATTCTCTTGGATTTGGACAGGAACGCGCGGACGCGTACCGTATTCCATGACGCTTCTTCGGCATTTTGTCGAGACGACAGTGCAGAATCGGTTTCCAACACGGAAATTCCAGGCAGAAAGCCGGCGTTTCACGCGCCGCCTCAGGCCGAACGCGCGGTCGGCACCGAGACCTCCGGCTCCGGCGCGGTCTCGACGCGGACCGAACCGGTCGTGTCGAAGCGCAGACGAACCGGGAACGGCGCCGCCTCGGCTTCCGTCGCCGCGACCGCGACGAGGCTGATCTGCGGCCCGCCGCTGGTGACGGCCGCGATCAGGGCCGATGCGCCGCCGTCGAGATGCGGGATCGTTCCGTCGACCACCAGGATCTCCGGCCGCCGCAGGATCGCGCGGGCGAGGTCGACGAGCGCCTGCTGGCGCGGGGTGAGCAGGCGGCCGCGGTTGCCGACGGGGAAATCCAGCCCGCGCAGGCGGATGCGGCGTTCCAGGTCGAACTCCTGCACGACGAGGCGGACCTGGCGTTGGATCTCGGCTTCGCCGTGCATCCGCGCGGTGTTGATCCGCCCGAAGAGCAGCGCATCGAGGATCGAGCTGTGCCGGTTGATTCGCTCGGGATCGTAGGGCTCGACGTCCTCGGTGCCGTCCTCCCGTCGAAGCGCCTCGCGGACCGTGTAGCGCGCCGCCACCAGCCGCGCCCGATAAGGCGCATCGAGGAGGCCGAGCCGCTGGCGCGGCTCGACGTAGGCCAGGGCGAGGGCGAGGAACGCCTCGTTGTCGGCCGCCGGCGGCGCCTCGTCGGCACCGAGGGCCGAGAGCCGCTGCTCGAAGACCGGCAGCTCGTCCGGCGCGATCAGCGAAAACCTGCGGAACAGCGGATGGCCCGGCGGCACGTCGCGGAAGATGTCGACCAGGTTCCGGGCGATCGCCACGCCCATCCGGGCGAGATCGTCGAGCAGGAACAGCTTGTCGAGGGCAGCGCGGAAGCGCGGTTCGGACGCGAGGTTGCGCCCGGTCAGTTCCGGAACGGTCGGCACGCCGAACAGGAGGTTCTCCGCGATCGTCGCCTGCTCGTTGTAGCGGCGCGGATCGAACGGGATCACGAGGTCGGCCATGCCCGCGGCCGCGAAGTGCTGCTGCAAGTGCCGGCGCGCGGCGACGACCCGGCGCCCAGGCTCGGACTCGTGGTGCACCAGGCTGTAGGCGCTGAGGCCGAAGCGGTAGAGGTCGTCGCCCATCCCGAGGCGCTGCAGCAGGTCGAGCATCCGCGCGTCGAGGGCGGCGGCGTCCGCCAGGCCCAGGGCGGCGTAGTCGATCCAAGGATCGCTCGCATCCTCGACCGGGTTTCCGGTCCGCCGCGCCTCCGCGCGCCGGCGCCGCGCACGCTCCGGGCTGCCGGCGTCGTCGCGGATCACCGGGCGCCGGCGCAGGCCGTAGGCGAGGTTGTCGCGGATCGTGCCGGGAAACAGAACCGGCTCCGGCCCGGCATAGGCGAGCGCGCGGGCCCGGCGGGCCTGCGGCAGCGTGGCGACGTCCGCGCCGCCGATCCGCACCGTTCCGCCCTGCGGCGCCTGCAGCCCGGCGACGAGCCGCGCGACCACGTGGCCGAGGCCGCCCGCGGGGGCGAGGATCGCGGCCTGCACCGGCATCGGCAGGCTGACGGCCCCGAGCTCGAGCGCCGGGCCGCCGAGGGGATCCTTGAGGCTGACGCCGTCCAGCTCGAGCGGGCCGCCGAGGGGCCGGACCAAGCCCTGGCCCTCCGGCTCGGACGGCCGCAGCCGGTGCGGCGCGAAGTGGGCGGCGACGGTCTCGTACTTCACCTCGACGTCGAGGCGCTGCTGGTCCCAGTCGATCAGCTCCTTGAGCGGCGGCGGCAGATCGCGATAGGCGGCCAGCACGGCCACGAGCTGGCCGATGTCGAGCTCGCCGCGCAGCGCGAACAGGCCGCCGATCGCGTAGAAGAGGAAGGGCGTCACCTGCGCGAGCAGGTTGTTCAGGTACTTCACCAGGAACTTGCGCCGGTAGATCCGCAGGCGCAGGTCGTAGAGGCTGAACAGCCGGCCGCCGATCTCGGCACGCTCCCAACGCCCGGTGTCGTTGACGGTGACCGCCTCGAGCCCGTCCAGCACCTCGCCGACCCGGCCGGCGAAGCTCCGCGACGCGATCTGGCGCTTCCGGCTCAAGCGGATGATCTCGCGGCGCAGGCGCGGGATCACAACGATCTGCACGAGGACGATCGAGCCGGCGACGAGCCCGAGCCACAGGTTCTGCATCAGGATGAAGATCAGCGCGGTCGCCGCCTGCGTGCCGAGGAAGCACGGCACCACGATCGCGTCGCCGATGAAGGCGCCGATCGGCTCGACTTCGTCGCGGATGATGGTCGCCGTCTCCGACGACTTCACCTCGCGCGTCGTGTCCGGGGTGAAGCGGAGCATCAGCGAGAACAGCTCGAAGCGCAGGCGCCGCAGCATGCGCTCGCCGAGCACGCCCTTGCTGAGGTTGATCCAGAACTTGAACGCGCCGTTGATCAGCACGAGGGTGAGGAACAGCCCGGAGAGCCCGAACAGCAGCCCGGTGCGGTCGACCTCGAAGCCGGAGAACAGCACCTCCTGCTCGCCGCCGAGCCAGCCGGGCCAGTGGATGATGAGGTCGAGGAAGTCGACGGTCTCGCGCCCGCCCTTGAACGCCTTGCCGGAGATGGCGTCGTTGACGATGCGCTTGGGCAGGTCGAGCGAGGCGAAGTAGAACGGCAGCGATGCGAGCACGACGGCGCAGATCGCGAACTGGTCGCGCTTCGAATGTCGCCAGATATAGCCGAACAGCGTCGGCTCCAGATCCCGCATCGCCCGTCCCCGCCCCCCGTTCCGGCTCCCATACCCTCTCGCGAGCCCGCGCGTCACACGCATGTCATCGTGCAACGAAAAGGCGAAGCCCGAGCGTGCGCGGACTCACAGCCTCGGGCCTCCGTCACTCCGGAATGCGGTGTCGTCCCACGCGAGGCATTGTCATGGCGGCCCGGCTTGTGCGACCGCAGACCGGCTGCGACGCTGCGCCTGCACGCGCTGCGCGTGCCGGGGCGCGGATGGCGGCGGCGCGAGGGGGCGTTCGAGGATGAGACCGTGATGCGCCCGAGCCGCGTCCTGATCTACAGCCACGACACGTTCGGGCTCGGGCACCTGCGCCGCTCGCGCACCATCGCGAACGCGCTGGCCGGCACCGGCGAGGTCGAGGCGATGATCGTCTCCGGCTCGACGGTGGTCGCCCGCTTCGCCTTCGCCCGCGGCGTCTCCTCCGTGCGCGTGCCCGGCGTCACCAAGCGCGCCGACGGCAGCTATGCCGGGCTCGACCCGCAGGCGTCGCTGCAGGAGACGGTCGCCCGGCGCGCCGACATCGTCCTGCGCACCGCCCGCGACTTCCGGCCGAACCTGGTGATCGTCGATAAGGAGCCGACGGGCTTCCACGGCGAGATGCTTCCGACCCTGGAGCACCTGCGCGCCCGCGGCTGCCGTGTGGTGCTGGGCCTGCGCGACGTCCTCGACGACCCCGACCGCCTCGTGCCGGAATGGGAGCGAAAGGGCGCTTCGGAGGCGGTCCGCCGGTTCTACGACGAGATCTGGATCTACGGCCTCGCGCGCATCCACCGGCCGCTGGACGCGCTTCCCGTGGGTGCGGAATTCTCGGACCGGACGACCTACACCGGCTATCTCCACCGCGCCGCGCCGCGCCCCCGACCGGACCGGGCCGAGCCCGGCGTCGCGGCCGAGCCGTTCATCCTGGTCACCCCCGGCGGCGGCGGCGACGGCGACGGGCTGATCGACTGGGTGATCTCGGCCTACGAGGCCGATCCCGCGATCCCGCTTCCCGCGCTGATCGCCTTCGGACCCTTCCTCGCCTCGAAGAGCCGGGCGGCATTCCTGGGCCGGATCGCGCGGCTGCCGGGCCGGCTCTCCGCGATCACCTTCGACAGCGAGATCGAGCTCCTGATGGAGAAGGCGTCGGGCGTCGTGGCGATGGGCGGCTACAACACGTTCTGCGAGATCCTGTCCTTCGACAAGCGGGCGGTGCTGGTGCCGCGCACCACGCCGCGGCGCGAGCAGGAGATCCGCGCGGTGGCCGCCGAAGGCCTCGGCCTCGCCCGCACCGTGCTGGGCGCGGACGGGCGCGACCCCATGCGCATGGCGGCGGCGCTCCGGGCCCTGCCGGACCAGGCGCCTCCGTCGCGCGCGCGGATCCCCGACCTGCTCGGCGGCCTCGACCGGATCGCCGAGCGCGTCCGCGTGCTGAACGCTGGCGCACCCGTCCTCGCCCTCGGTGACAGGCCGTGAGCGAGGCGCGCATCGCGATCGTGCTGAAGGGCTATCCGCGATTGTCGGAGACCTTCATCGCGCAGGAGATCCTGGCGCTCGAGGGCCGCGGCCTCGCACTGGCGATCTGGTCGCTGCGCCGCCCGACCGACGCGAGCCGCCATCCGATGCACGACGCGATCGCGGCGCCGGTGGCCTACCTCCCCGAATACCTGCACGAGGCGCCCCTGCGGGTGCTGCGCGGGCTGGCCTGGGGCCTCCGCCGCCGGCGCTTCGTCGCGCTGGCCCGGCAATTCGCCACGGACCTTCTCCACGACCCGACCGCTTCGCGCATCCGCCGCCTCGGGCAGGCTCTGGTGCTGGCGCGGGAGCTGCCCGAGGCGGTCCGGCACCTGCACGCGCATTTCCTCCACACGCCGGCCAGCGTCGCGCGCTACGCCGCGCTCCTGACGGAGCGAAGCTGGAGCTTTTCCGCGCACGCCAAGGACATCTGGACGACGCCGGACCGCGAGCTGTCCGACAAGCTCTCCGACGCGGCCTGGGGGGTGACCTGCACCCGCGACGGCCTCGGCCGCCTGCGGGCGGTGTCGGCGGGTCGGGCGGCAGCGGAAGCCGGCTCCGTCGCGCTGGCCTATCACGGCCTCGATCTCGCCCGCTTTCCGGCGCCGCCCCTCCGACCGCCACGCGACGGCACGGATGCGCAGGATCCGATTCGGATCCTCAACGTCGGCCGGCTCGTCGCCAAGAAGGGGCACGACGACCTGATCGACGCGCTCGCGGCCCTTCCGCCGGACCTGCATTGGCGCCTCGACCTGATCGGCGGCGGCGAGCTTCGGGAGGACCTGAAAGCCCGCATCGCGGATCGCGGGCTCGGCGGCCGCGTCGCCTTCCGGGGCGCCCTGGCCCAGCCGGCGGTGATCGCGGCGATGCGGGCGGCCGACCTTTTCGTGCTGCCGACCAAGCCTGCGCCGTCCGGCGACCGCGACGGCCTGCCCAACGTGCTGATGGAGGCCGCCTCGCAGGGGCTGCCGATCCTCGCGACCGCTTTCGCGGGCACGCCGGAATTCGTCACCGACGGCGTCGAGGGATGCCTGGTCGCGCCGGGCGATCCCGCGGCGTTGTCCGCGGCGATCCTGCGGCTCGCCGGCGATCCGGTTCGGCGCCGACGCTTCGCGGACGCCGCCCGCGCGCGCCTGCTGCGGGATTTCTCGCTCGATGCCGGCATCGACCTGATCGGCGGGCGGCTCGCCGCCTCGGCGGGAATCGCGCCGCCGCGTCCGGCATCGGCGCCCGAGCGAGCGGCGGAGGCCTGCGCATGCGGGTGCTGATCGCCGTCACGCATCTTCTCGGCGCCGGTCACCTGACCCGCGCCGCCGCGATCGGCCGCGCCTTCGCCGCCTCGGGCCATGCGGTGACCCTGGTCTCGGGCGGCGGCCCTGCGCCGATGGTGCGGCTCGACGGCCTGCGCCTCGTGCAACTGCCGCCGCTGCACATCGTCGGCACCGCCTTCGCGCGGCTTCTTGGCGCGGACGGGCACGCGGCCGGCGCCGACCTGCTCGCGGCACGCCGGGCGCTGCTTCGGCAGGCGCTGGCCGAGACGGCTCCGGACGTGGTGATCACCGAGCTGTTCCCGTTCGGCCGCCGAGCGCTCGAAGCCGAATTCCTCGACCTCGTCGAAGCGGCATCCGAGCGGCGCCCGCGACCGCTGATCCTCGCCTCGATCCGCGACGTGCTCGTCGCGCCGGAGAAGCCGCGGAAGATCCGCATCGCGCATGCGCGCGTGGCCGGGATCTACGACGCGGTGCTGGTGCACGGCGACCCCGATCTCGTCGCCCTCGACGCCTCCTGGCCGGTGGACGAGGATCTGCGCGCCAAGCTGCGATACACCGGCTACGTCGACGAGGACGCGGCGCCGATCGAGGATGCGGATGCCCGCGCGGGCGTCCTGGTCTCGGCCGGGTCGAGCGCGGCCGGGCTCGGCCTCTGCCGCGCCGCCGCGGACGCGGCGCGGCGGAGGCCGGACCTCGGCTGGCGCATCCTTGCCGGCCACGGCATCGCGCAGGCCGAGATCGATGCCATGCGCGCGAGGCTGGCCGACGGCGTCCTGACGCGGGCGCAGCCGAATTATCGCGCGCTTCTGGCGCGGGCTGCGGTGTCGGTGAGCGCCTGCGGCTACAACACCGCGGTGGATCTCCTCGCCACCCGGACGCCCGCCGTGCTGGTGCCGTTCGCGGCAGGCGCCGAGACCGAGCAGAGCCTGCGTGCCCAGCACCTCGCCGCCCGCGGCCTGGCCCGGATCGTGCCCGAGGACGCACTTTCCGCGGCGACGCTGCTCGACGCCATCGCGTCTGCAGCCGGAGCGCCGATCCCGGCAGATCACGGCATCGCGCTCGACGGCGCACGGCGCACGGTCGCCATCGTCGAAACGCTCCTCGCCGCGAAGAAACGGAGCGCCCGTGCGGAGAAGACCCCGCTCGACCGCCTGCGCGCCGTCCTCGACGAGTCCGGCGCGCGCGGCCGCCGCGTGCCGATCTGGTGGCGGGACGACGATGCCGTCGCCGCGACGCCCGCCCTGGACCGCCTGCTCGACCTCGCGGACACCTTCGCGTCCCCGCTGCTCGTCGCGGCGATCCCGGCAGGCATCGAGCCGTCCCTCGGCGAGCGTCTCGCCGACGCGCCACGCGTCAGCCTCGCCGTGCACGGACTGGCCCACACCGATCACGCCGCACCCGGCAGCAAACCATCGGAGTTCGGCGCCGACCGTCCCCTGCCGCTCGCGATCGCGGACGCCGCGGAAGGCCTGCGCCTCGCCCGCGCGCGGCTTCCGGCGGACCGGCTCCTGCCGGTGTTCGTGCCGCCGTGGAACCGCCTCGCCCCCGAAATCGCCGCCGCCCTTCCGGCGCTGGGCTATCGCGGGCTGTCGTCGGTGCCCGGAGCGGCGGTGCCCGGCCTGATGCGGGCCGACGTCGCGATCGACCCGATCGACTGGCGCGGCACGCGCTCGCTCGTCGATCCCGCACGGCTGATCGACACCCTGTGCCGGACCATCGCGGAGGGAAACGATCGGCCGGTCGGGCTGCTCACCCACCACCTCGCCCACGACGAAGCGATCTGGGACTTCCTCGGCGCCCTGTTCGCGATCCTGTTCCGGCATCCGGCGGTAACGCTCTGCGACCCGCGGCATCTGTTCCGGCCGCCGGCGGTGGACGGGGCGGTGCCGGCGTGGTGGACTTGCCCGGCCGACGCGCCTGCGAGGATCGCTTGAGCCCGCTCCTGTCCATCCAGAACCTGCAGGTCGATTTTGGCGGACACGGTGCGCCGTTCCGCGCCCTGCACGGCCTGTCGCTCGACGTGATGCGCGGGCGGACCCTGGCGCTCGTCGGCGAATCCGGCTCGGGCAAGTCGGTGACCGCACAGGCAATCCTGCGCATCCTGCCCCGGGTGGCCACGATCAGCGCCGGCCGCATCCTGTTCGACACCGGCCGCGGGGCAACCGACATCGCCGCGCTGCCCCCCGACGGCCCGGCGATGCGCGCGATCCGCGGCGCCGGCATCGCGATGATCTTCCAGGAGCCGATGACCTGCCTGTCGCCGCTCCACACCATCGGCGACCAGGTCGGCGAGGCGCTGCGCATCCACGGCAACGCCACCCGGGCCGAGGCCGACGCGCAGGCCAGGGACGCCTTCGCCCGCGTCGGCTTCCCCGATCCGGCGCGGGCGCTGCACACCTATCCGTTCGAGCTCTCCGGTGGCCTGCGCCAGCGGGCGATGATCGCGATGGCGCTGATCCTCAAGCCCGCCCTGCTCGTCGCCGACGAGCCGACGACGGCCCTCGACGTGACGACCCAGGCCCAGATCCTCGCGCTGCTGACCCGGCTGCAGGACGAGACCGGCATGGCGATCCTGCTGATCACCCACGACCTCGGCGTCGTCGCCAACGTCGCCCACGACGTGGCGGTGCTCTATCGCGGCCGCCTCGTCGAGTCCGGCCCGCGCGGCGCGGTCATGCGCGACCCCGGCCACCCCTACCTCAAGGCGCTGCTCCACGCCGTGCCGCGCTTCGACATGGCGCCGGGCGAGCGCTTGACGCCGATCCGCCCGGCCAAGGCGGTGATCCCGCCGGCACGCAGGCCGGCGGCGATCGACGGGCCGATCCTGCGCATCGAAGGGGTCTCGAAGGTCTTCACCCTGCGCTCGGGGCGGTTCGGCGGGCCGCCGCGGGTCGTGCGGGCGGTCTCCGACGTGTCGCTCGACCTCGTGCCCGGCAGGACGCTCGGGCTCGTCGGCGAATCCGGATCGGGCAAGACCACCGTTTCGAAGATGGTGATGCGCGCGCTCGCCCCCGATGCCGGCCGCGTGCTGTTCGACGACGGCACCGGCCCGCGCGACGTCCACGCCCTCGCCGGCGCCGACCTGTTCGCCTACCGCCGCGCCGTGCAGTTCGTGTTCCAGGACCCCTACGCCTCGCTCGATCCGCGGATGACCGTGCGCCAGATCCTCACCGAGCCGATGGAGATCCACGGGATCGGCGGGCGCGAGCGCCGGGCGCGGGCCGAGGCGCTGATGGCGATGGTCGGCCTCGAAGCCGGCGCGCTCGGGCGCTATCCGCACGCCTTCTCCGGCGGCCAGCGCCAGCGCATCGGCATCGCCCGGGCGCTCGCCCTCGATCCGAAGGTGCTGGTGCTCGACGAGCCCGTCTCGGCGCTCGACGTCTCGGTGCAGGCCCAGATCCTGAACCTGCTGAAGGACTTGCAGTCCGCGCTCGGCCTGACCTACCTCATCGTCTCTCACAACCTCGCGGTGATCGACTACATGGCGGATACCATCGCGGTGATGTGCCGGGGGCGAATCGTGGGGCAGGCCCCGAAGGCCGCCCTGTTCCGCAACCCGGTCCATCCCTATACCCGCGCGCTGCTCGCCGCGGTGCCCGACCCGAGCCTCGACCACCCGCTCGATTTCTCGGCGGTCACCGGCGACCATTCCGACCCGGGGTGCTGGCCGGAGCCCTACCGGCTGGCGCCCGACGAGGCCGGCCATATGGTCGAGATCGAGCCGGGCTACCACGTCCGCCACGGCGCAGCCGATGCGCGGCGGGCCGCATGAGCACGCCCCGCCCCTCCCGCACGCTGGAACGGCTCCGCCGCCGCGTGCTGGCGCCGTTCTTCGACCGGCTCGGCTACGACCTCGTGCCCGCCGCCCCCGACTGGTCGCACCGCCCGACCTCGCCGCGCGAGGTCGACCAGTTGCTCGGCTCCGCGGCCGACAGCCTGCAGCGCGACCTCGCCGCGTCGGGCATCGCGACCGGCCTCGACGTGCCCGCGGCGGTGCGGCGGTTCTGGACGCTGATCCCGACGGCGCCGGTGCGCCAGCGCCGCGGCGGCAGCGGATTCAACGGGGCGCTCCAGCTCTACGTGGCGATGCGCGCGCTGGCGCCGGCCACGGTCATCGAGTCCGGGGTCTTCCGCGGGCTCACCACCTGGGTGATCCGGCAGGCCTGCCCGGACGCGACGATCCATTGCCACGACCCGGACCTGTCGAACCTGCATTATTGCGACCCGAGAGCGCATTACAGCACCGCCGACTGGTCGACGGCCGACTGGTCGCAGCTCGATGCGGCGACGACGGTCGCGTTCTTCGACGACCACGTCTCGCAGGGGCGGCGGGTGATCGAGGCGAGGCGCCTGGGCCTCACCCGCCTTCTGTTCGACGACGACGCCGCCGGCCATCGCATCCATGCCCATGGCGGCCCGGCGCATCCCACCATCGCGATGATCGAGACCTTGCGTGACGAGGCTGGGCGCGACGAGCCTCGGCGCGACCGGGCCGAGCCGATCCGCTGGCAGCGCAACGGCCGCAGCTTCGAGCAGCCGGCCGACGACCCGCTCGCCCGCGAGGCCGCAGCCGGCATCGCCCGCGCGCACGCCTTCGACGACCTGCACCGCGCCACCGGCTACTCGCCGGCCCGGCTGACCTACGTGGCGCTGCATCCGCCGAAGCGAGGAATAGCCGCTTGATCGGGCTTCGGAACGACGAAAGCGCGGGCTCCCCCTCCCCCCCTGCTGCGCAAGGTACCCTTTCCCGCAAGGGGGGGAGGGAGACGCGCGCCGAGGCGGCGCGCACATCGGATGCCGGGATTTCGCGCCGTGCATTGTTGATCGGCGTCGCGACTGCCTCGACGGTTTTCGCCGCTCCGCGTTTCGCCCGCGCGGATACCCCTCGGACAGGGCCGCCCGAAACCCCGCTCGTCGTCGATCCCGCCGCCGCCGCGCGCAAGCTCGGCACCAGCGGCGGGACGATCCGCACCCTGATCGCCAAGGCGCGGGACGTGCGCTACCTCTCGGTCTACGGCTACACACGCCTCGTCGGCTACGATGCGGACCTCGTGTTGAAGCCCGACGTGCTGGCGGCCGTCGCGGTCGAGGGCGGGCGCTTCACCTTCACCCTGCGCAAGGGCCATCGCTGGTCCGACGGCGAGCCCTTCACCACGGAGGATTTCCGCTACTACTGGGAAGACGTCGCCAACGACAGGGATCTGAGCCCCGGCGGCCCGCCCGATTTCCTGCTGGTCGACGGCAAGCCGCCGACCGTCGAGATCGTCGATCCGGTCACCGTGCGCTTCACCTGGGATCGGCCGAACCCGCGCTTCCTGCCGGCCCTCGCCGCGCCGCGCGACCCGCTGATCTACCGCCCGGCGCATTACCTGAAGCCGGTCCATCCGCGATACGTCGGGCGCGAGAAGGCCGAGGCCGCGGCCAAGGCGCAGAAGCTCCGCGGCTGGGCGGCGCTGCACAACCGGATGGACGACAACTACGAGCTGAACAATCCCGACGCCCCGACCCTGCAGGGGTGGCGGCCCCGCACCCGCGCGCCGGCGACGCGCTTCGTGTTCGAGCGCAACCCCTACTACCACCGCGTCGACACGGCCGGCACGCAGCTCCCCTATCTCGACCGCATCGTCATGGACGTCGCCTCGAGCGGGCTGCTCGTCGCCAAGACCAATGCCGGCGAGGCCGACTTGATGTTCCGCGGCCTGACGATGGCCGACATCCCGAGCCTCAAGGAGGGCGAGCGCGCGCACGGCTACCGCACCAACCTGTGGCCGCTCGCGCGCGGCTCCGAGATCGCGCTCTACCCGAACCTGACGACCCTCGATCCCGGCTGGCGCGCCCTCAACCGCGACGTGCGCTGGCGCCACGCGCTGTCGCTCGCCATCGATCGCCGCACCCTCAACAACACCCTGCTGTTCGGCCTCGGCACCGAGGGCAACGACACGCTGATCCCCGAGAGCCCGCTCTACGCGCCCGAGATGCGCACGCTGCATGCGGGCTACGAACCGGCGGCGGCCGAAAGACTGCTCGACGCCGCCGGCCTCGACAGGCGCGACCCCTCCGGCATCCGCCTGATGCCGGACGGCCGGCTGCTCGAGCTCGTCGTCGAGAGCGACGGCGAGGTCTCCATGGTGCTCGACGGGCTGCTGCTGATCGGCGAGTTCTGGCGCGAGGTCGGGATCAAGCTCGTGGTCAAGCCGCAGGAACGCACGAACCTGCGCCGTCGCTCGGTGGCCGGGATGACGGTGATGGTGGCGGCGCAGGGGCTCGACCTCGCAGTGCCGACGGCGATCATGCCGCCGACCGAGCTGAGCCCGGCGCAGAGCGACCATTATTCCTGGCCGCGCTGGAGCCTTCACGTCGAGACGCACGGGGCGAGTGGCGAGGCGTGCGACGTCGAGGCCGTCCACCGCCTGATCGACCTCGACCGCCAGTGGCGCGACACCGACGACGCAGGCAGGCAGGCGGCGATCTGGCGCGAGATGCTGATGAACCACGCCGAGAACACCTGGGTCATCGGCACGGTCGGGGGCGCGCTGCAGCCGGTGGTCGCATCGAGCCACCTCGCAAACCTGCCGGCCAAGGCGCTGTACGCCTTCGAGCCGACGGCGATGATCGGCGTCCAGCGCCTCGACGAGGTGTTCTGGGACCGCCCGGCCGAACGCCAGGCCCAGCTATGACGATCGCCGTGCTGCGCCGCGTCCTCACCATGGCGGTGACGCTGCTGGTGATCTCCGCCCTCGTCTTCGCGATCATCAAGCTGCCGCCGGGCGACTTCCTGACGAACCGGATCATGGAGCTGCGCTCCATGGGCGAGGCGGTGTCCGTCGCCAAGGCCGAGCTGCTGATCCGGCAATACGGCCTCGACCGGCCGGTCTACGAGCAGTACCTGATCTGGATCGGGCTGATGCCCGGCCCGGCGGGCTTCTCCGGGCTGCTGCAGGGCGATTGGGGCTGGTCGTTCGAGTACGATCGCCCCGTTTCCGAGGTGGTGGGCGATGCGCTCTGGCTGACGCTGGTGGTCAACCTCGCGGCCCTGGTCTTCGTCCATTTGGTCGCGATCCCGATCGCGATCTACTCGGCGACGCATCGCCATACCGCGGGCGACGCGGTCGTCACCGTGCTTGGCTATGTCGGCCTCGCCGTGCCCGGGTTCCTGCTGGCACTGATCCTGCTGTTCTACGCCAACATCTGGTTCGGCCTGTCGATCGGCGGCCTCTACGACGCATCCTTCACCGGCAAGCCCTGGGACTGGCCGAAGGTCCAGTCGCTGCTGGCCCACCTCGCGGTGCCGACGCTCGTGATCGGGCTCGGCGGCACGGCGGCGATGATCCGGCGGATGCGGGCGAACCTGCTCGACGAGCTCGCGAAGCCCTACACCGTGACCGCGCGGGCCAAGGGCCTGCCGCCGCTGCGGGCGCTGCTCAAGTATCCGTTCCGGATGTCGCTGAACCCGTTCGTCGCCGACATCGGCAACCTGCTGCCGCACCTCGTCTCCGGATCGGTGCTCGTCTCGCTGGTGCTGAGCCTGCCGACCGTCGGCCCGCTGCTGCTCGACGCGCTGAAGAGCCAGGACCAGTTCATGGCCGGCTTCATCCTGATGTTCGTCGCGCTGCTGACGCTCGTCGGCATGCTGATCTCGGACCTCATCCTGGTCTGGCTCGATCCGCGCATCCGCATGGGGGCACGCTGATGGTGCCCGAGACGGCACCCGTGGCACCTCACTTCGTCGACCCGGCGCCGTTCGATCCGGAGGCCGGCGGCGGACGTGATTCCGGCACGGCCTACGCCTCGGCTTGGCGGCTGATCTTCCGGAAGTTCCTCGGCCACCGCATCGCCGTCGCCTCGGCGCTCGTGCTCCTGGCGCTCTACGCCGCCGTGCCCTTCGTCGAGTTCCTGGCCCCCTACGAGCAGGCGAGGCGCAACGGCGACTACCTGTTCGCGCCGCCGCAAGCGGTGCACCTGTTCCACGAGGGGCGGTTCGTCGGGCCGTTCGTCTATCCGTACCGGGCCGAGCTCGACATGGAGACCTTCCGCCGCGGCTACGTCACCGACGCCGCCACGCCGCAGCCGCTGCGCTTCTTCTGCCGCGGCGAAGCCTACACCCATCTCGGGCTCAGCCGGGGCGACCGGCACCTCGTCTGCCCGTCCGAGGGCGGGACGCTCTATCTGCTGGGCACCGACCGGCTCGGCCGCGACCTGCTCTCGCGCACGATCTACGGCGCGCGGGTCTCGCTGGTGATCGGCCTCGTCGGCGTCGCGATCTCGTTCGCGCTCGGGCTCCTGCTCGGCGGCATCGCCGGCTACTTCGGCGGCTTCGTCGACGCGGCGGTGCAGCGGCTGATCGAGGTGGTGCGCTCGCTGCCCGAGCTCCCGCTCTGGCTCGCCCTGTCGGCGGCGCTGCCGCCGAGCTGGAGCCCGCTCTGGGTGTTCTTCGGCATCACCATCATCCTCGGGCTGCTCGATTGGCCGGGCCTCGCGCGCGCCGTGCGCGGCAAGCTGCTGGCGCTGCGCGAGGAGGATTTCGTGCAGGCGGCGGAGCTGATGGGCGCCTCGCCCGCCCGCGTCATCGGCCGGCACCTGATCCCGAACTTCATGAGCCACTTGATCGCCTCGGCGACGCTCTCGATCCCGACGATGATCCTGGGCGAGACCGCCTTGTCGTTCCTCGGCCTCGGCCTTCGGCCGCCGGTGACGAGCTGGGGCGTGCTGCTCAACGACGCCCAGAACCTCTCGGCGGTGCAGCTCTACCCCTGGCTGCTGCTGCCGGTGGTGCCCGTGCTGGTGACGGTGCTGGCGTTCAACTTCCTGGGCGACGGGCTTCGGGACGCCGCCGACCCGTATCATTGAGGCACGCCTCGGCAGGGCTCGCCCCGGGCCGCGCCGTGCCGCATAAGGCGGCGAGATCGCTCCCGAGGACCGCCCCGTGACCGTCACCCAGATCACCCATCACGACCTCGACGGCTACGGCGCCGTGGCGATCGTCGGCAACCACGTCGACGTCGCGCGGATCGTCCACGTGCCCCGCTACTCCGATGTCGGCCCGGTGGTCGAGGAGGAGCTGAAGCGCCTGTCGAAGGCGGAAGCCTCCGAGACGCTGATCATGACCGATCTCGGGCTCGAGCCGGTGGCGGTGAAGTTCCTCAAGAGCTTCGTCGCGATGAACCGCAAGCGGGGCGAGGATGCCCGCCACCGCCTGATCGTCCTCGACCATCACGCCTCGTCGATCGACCAGCTGCGCCAGCACGGGGTCGAGCCGGTGGACGAGGCGGCCTCGCCGAAGCGCTTCGAGCTGGACGACCCGGACGTCGTCGTCCTGATCGACGAGACCTGCTGCGCCACGCGGATGGCGCACGCCAACCGCAGCCTCTACGCGACGCGCGACGGCGAGGATCTCACCGCCCTGGTCGAGGCCGTGGACGCCCTCGACCTGTGGAAGAAGGAGCGCCCGACCTTCGCCGGCGGGCTGATGCTCGACGAGGTGTTCTGGGACAACGTCGGCAACCTCGTGCCGGTCGGCCACCCCTGGCACGACCGCTTCGTCGTGGCGCTGCTCCGCGCGGTCTCGGGGCTGATCGACGAAGGCCTGGCGCCCGCCGAGATCGAGACCCGGGTCGCCGCGCTGCGCCGGCAGGTCCTCGATCGGCTCCTCGATGGGGAGGCCGACGACGACCGCAACCTGACCACGCGGATGCGGATCGCCCGCGTGCTCGCGCGCTCGGACGTGCTGTTCCGCCCCCTCTCGGACGGGACCCTGCTCTCGTTCGGCCTCGATTCGGGCACCTTCCAGCGCGTCTCGGACCTGATCATGGATCGCGGCGGCGCCAAGCGGGTGTGCAACGTCCAGCGCACGGGCTCCCTGTCGTTCCGCTCGAACGACGAGACCGCCCTGGATGCCGCGCGCAAGTTCCGCGGCGGCGGCCACAAGGACGCCGCCGGCGGCAAGCTGCCCGCCGGCTCGGCCTTCTCGCTCGCCGACGCGATCGCCCAGGTCGAGCCGATTCTCAATCCGCCGCCGCCGGATCGCTCGGGCAGCCCCTTCGCCGCGCTTAAGGATTGGAAAGGGTAGTCCGTCTCGAAAGGCCGCAGGATGATCGCATAGATTGTGCAATCGCTCCGTGCTGGCTAAGATATTGCCCGACCGAGATACTGCGTCAGATCTGTGCCTACGCCTGACCGAATTCGTGCTGGGATTTGACCAGCGTCGTCAACCGGAGTCGAAAAGCCCATGTCCGTTCGGCAAGGCTCGCAGCGGCGAGCGCCGAGGAAGCCCGCAATCGTCCCGGAGGCGTCCGCGGACTCGCAGCGCCTCGACAACCAGCTTTGCTTCGCCGTCTACGCCGCGGCGCATGCCTTCGGCCGCGCCTATCGCACGCTGCTGGGCCAGCACGACCTCACCTACCCGCAATACCTCGTGCTTCTCGTCCTGTGGGAGGAGGAAGGGTTGTCGGTGAAGGAGATCGGGACGCGGCTGTTCCTCGATTCCGGGACGCTCACGCCGTTGCTGAAGCGGCTCGAGGCGTCGGGCCGGGTCCGGCGCGCCCGCGACCGTGCGGACGAGCGCCAGGTCAGCATCTTCCTGACCGATTCCGGCCGGGCCCTGCGCAAGCCGCTGGCCTGCATTCCCGATCAGGCCGGCGGCATGACCGGCCTCGACGTCGAGGGGCGCCGCGCCCTGCTCGACCATCTCGTCACCCTCCGCACCGGCCTGCACGACGGCACCGACGCCTGATCGGGCCGGCAATGTCGACTCCTGCGAAACTCGGCGACCGCAAAGAAAAAAAGCCGTCCCCGCGTGAGCGGGAACGGCCTTCGGCCTGACCTGAATGGCCGGGTCGTCGAACGCTCAGGTCTTGGACTTGAGGTAGGCGATGATGTCCTCGACCTTCTTCTCGTCCTTGATGCCCGGGAAGACCATCTTGGTGCCGGGGACCTTCTTCTTCGGGTCGACCAGCCACTCCTTGAGGTTCGCCTCGTCCCAGGTGATGCCCGAGTTCTTCAGCGCCGCGGAGAAGGCGTAGCCGTCGCGGCCCTCGCCGGCCTTCTCGCCGACGATGCCCTTGAGGTTCGGGCCGACGCCGTTCTTCTCGAAGTTGTGGCAGGACTTGCAAGGTGCGAACGCCTTCTCGCCGGCGGCCGCATCGCCTTCCGCCTGAGCGGCGATCGGCAAGAGCAGGGCAAGGGCGGCGCCGAGGATGACATGACGCATCGGGATTTCCTCCATTATGACGGCTATGGCCGTCAGGCTTATGGCAGAGCTTGGTCGATTGGAACAGGTCGAAGGTGCAAACGCCGTTCACGCCGATGTGCCGGTGCGACCAAACGTTGCAGTAGCCTCTCAGTCGCCTTCGAGCCGCCCCTTCGCCCGACGGTGCGGACCCGCCGGGAGTGCGATAGACTGATCTCCAAACGGTCCCCGCACCGCCGCGGAACCCGTCTAGGCCCACGCTCCTGAGCGGCGGCTGAAGGGCCTGACGCGGTGACGATCGGATCGACGAAATCCGGAGGTTTCGCCATGTCCATCCGCTTCCCCGAGCCCGATGCCGGCGTCGTCGCCCGCCGCGACGCGATCGTCGCCGGCCTGCGGCCGCTGGTCGGCCCCGAGGCCCTGGTGACCACGGAGGACGAGCGCCGCGCCTTCGAGACCGACGGGCTCACCGCCTACCGCAAGATGCCGCTGGCGGTGGTCCTGCCCTCCACCACCGCCGAGGTCTCCGCGGTGATGGCCTATTGCCACGCCCACGGCGTCCGCGTGGTGCCGCGCGGCGCCGGCACGTCGCTGGCCGGCGGCGCCATCGCGCAGGAGGATGCGATCATCCTCGGCGTGGGGAAGATGACCCAGGTGCTCGCCCTCGATTTCGAGAACCGCATCGCCCGCGTCCAGAGCGGGATCACCAACCTAGCGATCTCGGGCGCGGTCGGCCACGAGGGCTTCTTCTACGCGCCCGACCCGTCGAGCCAGCTTGCCTGCACCATCGCCGGCAACATCGCGATGAATTCCGGCGGGGCGCACTGCCTCAAGTACGGCGTCACCACCAACAACCTGATGGGCGTGACGCTGGTGATGAACGACGGCACCGTGGTCGAGATCGGCGGCGACCATCTCGATGCCGGCGGCTACGACCTGCTCGGGCTGATCTGCGGCTCGGAGGGGCAGCTCGGCATCGTCACCGAGGCGACCGTCCGGATCCTGCGCGCCGCCGAGGGCGCGCGCCCGGCGCTCGTCGGCTTCTCGTCGGTCGAGGATGCCGGCGCCTGCACCGCGGCGATCATCGCCGCCGGCATCATCCCGGTTGCGATCGAGTACATGGACCGCGAGGCGATCCTGATCACCGAGGATTTCGCGCAGGCCGGCTACCCGCGCGACGCCGAGGCGATGCTGATCATCGAGGTCGAGGGCTCGGACACCGAGTGCGAGGCGATGCTCGCCCGCATCGCGGCGATCGCGCAGGATTTCCGCCCGACGAGCATCCGGGTCTCGAAGTCGGAGGCCGAATCCGCCGCGATCTGGAAGGGCCGCAAGTCGGCCTTCGGCGCCACGGGGCGCATCTCCGACTACATCTGCATGGACGGCACGATCCCGACCGGGCAGCTCTCCGTGGTGCTGGAGCGCATCGGCGCGATCTGCAAGGCGCAGGGGCTTCGCGTCGCCAACGTGTTCCATGCCGGCGACGGCAACCTGCACCCGCTGATCCTGTTCGACATCAACAAGCCCGGCGAGCTGCAGAAGGCCGAGACCGCGGGCGACGAGATCCTCAAGCTCTGCGTCGAGGTCGGCGGATGCCTGACCGGCGAGCACGGCGTCGGCATCGAGAAGCGCGAGCTGATGCGCTTTCAGTACACGCAGGCCGACCTGGAGCAGCAGATGCGAGTGCGCAACGTCTTCGACCCGCACTGGCTGATGAACCCGGCGAAGGTTTTCCCGCTCGAAGGGCGGGTCGCCGCCTGAGAGCAGGACCCGCCGGACCCGCGTTGACACCCATCGGACTTGCCGACATCCCTCCTGCGATGTTCCGGACCGACGTTTCGACAGCCACCGCCCGCCAGGAACGCCGCCTCGGCCGACGTCCGGATCGCGACCGGACCGTGCCGAGACCGACCCGGTGACGATCGGCATCGAGGACCCGAAGTTCCGCTTCCTCGCCGAGGGCGGCGAGACCGGCCGCGAGATCCTGATGAAGGATTGGTCCGGCTCGGTGCTCGGCCCGCTGGCGGAATGGCCGGTGGCGCTCCGCACCACGCTCGCGACGATGCTCGCCTGCCCGGTGCCGATGTTCCTGGCCTGGGGGCCGGACCTCGTCAGCTTCTTCAACGACGCCTATCGCGAGGTGCTGGGCGATCGCGTCTCCCGTGCGCTCGGCGTGCGGTTTCCGGAGCTGTGGGCGGACCTGTGGCCGGAGATCGGGCCGCTCTGCGCCCGGGCGCTCGCGGGCGAAGGCGTGTCGGTGCGCGACCTGCCGCTGACGATGCACCGCCGCGGGCAGCCCGAGCGGACCTGGTGGACCTTCTCGTACTCGCCGGTCCACCACGACGACGGCGCGGTCGCAGGCATGATCTGCATCACGCGGGAGACCACGGCGCAGATCCTGGCGGAAAAGGACCGCGAGGACAGCCGCAGCCGGCTCGACCTCGCGCTGTCGGCCGGCGACGGCATCGGCACCTGGGACTGGGACGTCGCGGCCGACCGCGTCACCGCGGATGCCCGCTTCGCCCGCCTCTACGGCGTCGATCCCGACCGGGCCGTTGCCGGCGCGCCGATCGCCGAGTTCTTCGGCGGCATCCATCCCGACGACCTGCCCGCCGTGCAGGAGCGGATCGCGGCGGCGATGCGGACGGGCGGCGACTTCGCGGCCGAGTACCGGCTCGTCCAGCCGGACGGCGTGCGCTGGGTCGCGGCGCAAGGGCAGTGCGTGCTCGATGCGGACGGCCGCCCCGTTCAGTTCCCGGGCGTGACCTTCGACATCACCGAGCGTCGCGACGCCGAGGACGCGGTCCGCGCGGCTGCGCGCGAGCTTCGCCTGGTGGCCGACGCGCTCCCGAGCCTGATCGCCTTCATCGATCCGACGCTGACCTACCGCTTCGCGAACGCCGCCTACGAGACGTGGTTCTCGCGCCCGCTTTCCGAAGTGATCGGCCGTACCGTCCGCGACCTCGTGGACGAGGACGGCTTCGCGCGGCGTGAGCCGGCCTTCGCCGCGGCGCTCGGCGGGGAGGATGTCCGCTTCGAGATGGAGTGGCCGCATCCCGACGGGCGCGAGCGCGTCGCGGACATCCGCTACATCCCGCGGCGGGATGGCGACGGCGCCGTCGACGGCTTCTACGCCTTCGTGCAGGACATCACCGACCGGACGCGGATCGAGGCAGCGCTGACGCGGGAGGTCGAATCCCGCACCCGCGAGCGCAACCGGCTCTGGGAGACCACAACCGACCTGATGGGCACGGCCGGGCTCGACGGCTACCTCAAGGCGGTCAACCCGGCCTGGACGCGGGTGCTCGGCTGGAGCCGCGAGGAACTCCTCGGCGAGCCGTTCGCGACGATCATCGACACCGCCGACCATGCCGAGACCGCCGAGGTCGTCGCGCAGCTCGCCCGCGGCGAGACCGTCGACGGCTTCGTCGACCACGTCATCCGGAAAGACGGCGAACGCCTCACCATCTCCTGGAACGCGGTGCCGGAAGGCGACCTGTTCTACATCGTCGGCCGCGACATCACCGAGCAGCGTGCGGTCGAGGAGCTGCTGCGCCAAGCGCAGAAGATGGAGGCGGTCGGCCAGCTCACCGGCGGCATCGCCCACGACTTCAACAACCTGCTCACCGGCATCGTCGGCTCGCTCGACCTGATGCAGACCCGGATCAAGCAGGGCCGGACCGAGCAGATCGAGAAGTACGCCACCGCGGCTTTGTCCTCGGCCAACCGCGCCGCCGCGTTGACCCACCGCCTACTGGCCTTCGCCCGCCGCCAGCCGCTGGAGCCGAAGCCCACCGACGCCAACGGTCTGATCGCCGGCATGGAGGACATGCTGCGCCGGACGCTGACGGAGCAGGTCAACCTGGAGATCGTCACCGCCGGCGGCCTGTGGCTCACGCTCTGCGACCCGCACCAGCTCGAGAACGCGCTGCTCAACCTCGCGATCAACGCCCGGGACGCGATGCCGGACGGCGGCCGCCTCGTGATCGAGACCTGCAACACCCACCTCGATCGGGCCTACGCGCGGCTGCATCCGGAGGTGGAACCGGGCCAGTACATCTGCGTCTGCGTGACCGATACCGGCACCGGCATGAGCGCGGACGTGGCCGCCAAGGCCTTCGACCCGTTCTTCACCACGAAGCCGCTGGGCCAGGGCACCGGCCTCGGCCTGTCGATGATCTACGGCTTCGCCAAGCAGTCGGAGGGGCACGCCAAGATCTACTCCGAGCTGGGATCGGGCACGACGATCAAGATCTACCTGCCGCGCTACCGCGGCGAGGCGGCGGCCGAGGGCACCGGTCCCGGGATCGCCACGGCCCTGCGCGCCGAGCGCGGCGAGACGGTGCTCGTCGTCGAGGACGACCCGGTGGTGCGCGACCTCATCGTCGAGGTGCTGGGCGAGCTCGGCTACCACGCCCTCGAGGCCGCCGACGGGCCGGCCGGCCTGCGCATCGCGGAATCGCGTGCGCGGATCGACCTGATGGTCAGCGACGTCGGCCTGCCCGGCCTCAACGGGCGCCAGCTCGCCGACCGCGCCCGGCTGGTGCGGCCCGGGCTGAAGATCCTCTTCATCACCGGCTATGCCGAGAACGCGATCTTCGGCAACGGCGGCCTCGACCCGGGCATGCAGATGATCACCAAGCCGTTCCCGGTCGAGGTGCTGGCCAGCCGCATCCGCGAGATCATCGAGGGATAGGGCGACGCCGCGTCCCGGGCTCGCCTATTCGGCGGCCGAGAGGTTGAGGGCGAGCGACCGGGCGGCCCGCGTGCGGCCGCCGGGGCGATGCTCGGCCCCGGCGGAAAGCCCGCGTCGGCCGTCGTTGATCGCCGCGTGGACCCCGTCCACCGCCAGGATCAGGGCGCTGACCGTGCGCGCGTCGATCGAGCGCTCGCGGGCGTAGCGCACCACGTCGGCGACGAGATCGTCCACCTCGATCGCCAGGGCGTCGAGTTCGGCCATCGTCGGCGCGGCCCGGACCTCGCGCATCACGTCGAGCAGGCGGTCGAGCACGATGTCGACCCGCTCGCGCCGCTTGCGGGCGAGGCGCTGGCCGAGCCAGGCGACGGCGGAGCCGATCGTTCCGCCGAAGAAGGCGAGCAGGTAGATGTAGTCCTCGTATCGGTCAAGGAACGTCTGCTGCTCGCGCTCGAAGTAGTCCACCGCGCCGGGGTGGTTGGGCAGGCGCGCCGAGGTGGCGGCGACCGTGGTGTCGAAGTCGGGCGCCTTCATCAGCCTGACGATCGGCGCGGCCGCCGCGAGGCGCGAGCGCCACTCGAACAGGTGCTGCGTCGCGGAGGCGACGGCGACCCGGCTCACGGTGCCCCGCGCCATCAGGCGATACGAGGCGCCGACGGTCTTGACCTCCTCGGCCGGACGCTTCGGGCGCCCGCCGAAGGTTCCGGCCGGGATCGTGACGGATTGCAGCTCGGGATAGCGCTGCAGGATCGCGTCGCCGTCGGGCACCGAGACGAGGCCGACCTTCTTGTCGGGAAGGCCGATCTCGACGGCGTGGACCATGGCGCCCGCGGCCTTCGAGGTCGGGCTGGCGATGATCGCCACCGCGTCGACCCGCTTCTCGGCGATCGCGGCGGTGACCTCGGATGGCTTGAGCGGAACCAGCACGACCTGCCCCGGCGGGGCTTCCTCGCCGTCCGGGATGTCGGCGGCGGCGGGGACGAAGTCGTAGAAGGTCAGCAGGTTGGTGATGAACGGGATGTCGGCGCTGTGGCGCACGACGATGCCGAGGCGCCGGCGTGCAAGGTCGGGAAAATCATCGATCTCGCCGGCCTCCGAGGCGGCGACGATCAGGGCCTCGTCGTGCAGGATGGCGAGCGTCAGGCCGTTCTCGGGCAGCAGCACGTCCGGCCGCACCACCGCGAGGTCGGCCTTGTTGGCCTGGAGCGCGGCCGCGCTGTCGCGCACGTCGGCGTAGCGCACCACCTTCAGGCGTACGTCCTCGCGGGCGCGGGACAGGGCGTTGGCGTAGGCCTCCATCAGCGCGGCCTCGGGGCCGTCCTGCGGCCCGACCGCTACGGTCAGCGTGGTCGGACGGGACAGGTAGACCACCGCCGCCGCGGTGGCGGCGAGCCCGAGAGCGAGCAGCACGAGGAGCCACTCGCGTCTCAACAGGATGGCCGATGCTGCGGGGAGGAGACCATGACCGATCCTGCCGCGTTGCCTGGGTTCCATGGCTGATCCATGAAACCGAAACCTGTCCGGATCGTGAAGAACCCGTGAAACGCGCAACCGTTGCAGACTCCGGTGCGGCCCGCGGTGCAAGGCCCGCGCCGCCCGTCACGGCCGCCTATCTCGAGCGGGCGGCGTTGCACTACCTCGAGTGCTACAGCGCCTCGGTGGAGATGCTGCGCCGGACGCTGCGGCGGCGGGTCGAGAAGCGCGCCCGGGCCCGCGGCGAGGAGGCGAGCGCCTTCTTCGAGATGATCGAGGCGACGGTGGCGCGGGCGGTCTCCGCCGGGCTGGTCGACGACGCGCGCTTCGCGACTGCGCGGCTCGCGACTTTGCGCCGGCGCGGCACCTCTTCCCGCGGCGCCTCGGCCAAGCTGTGGGCCAAGGGCCTGTCGCGCGATGCGGTCGAGACCGCGATGGAGGCCGAGCGCGAGGCCGTGCCCGAGGCGGATTCGGCGGCGATCGAGGAGAAGGCCGCCTTCGCCTACGCCAAGCGGCGGCGGCTCGGGCCGTTCCGCCGCCCGGACATCCGCGCTCTCCACCGCGACCGGGATCTGGCGGCGCTGGCGCGGGCCGGCTTCGGCTACGATCTCGCGCGCCGCACCGTCGACGCCGAGGAGGTGCCCGACGGGGCCTGAGCCTGGAACTCGCCGGAGCCTGCGCCACTTGGCCGGTCATCGACGGTGACGTCGCGCACGGTCGTGCGCGGCACCGCGAACCCTGGAGAGCTTCGATGATCAACCGCAAGGCGCACGCTGTCTGGCAGGGCAACGGCAAGGACGGCAAGGGCACGATCACGACCCAGTCCGGCGTGCTCTCGCAGCAGCCCTACGGCTTCAACACGCGCTTCGAGGACAAGCCCGGGACCAATCCGGAAGAGCTGATCGCGGCGGCGCATTCCGGCTGCTTCACCATGGCGCTGGCGTTCCAGCTGCAGGAAGCCGGGCTGGCCGCGACCGAGATGACCACCGAGGCGGTCGTGACGCTCGAGAAGGACGGTGCCGGCTTCAAGGTGACGAAGTCCGCGCTGACGCTGACCGCGGCGATCCCGGGCATCGACCAGGCCAAGTTCGACGCGCTGGCGCATGCCGCCGAGATCGGCTGCCCGATCTCGAAGGTTCTGGACTGCGAGATCACCCTGAAGGCCACCCTCAAGCAGGGCTGATCGGTCTTCGGAGCCGCGCCCCGCGAAAGGCAGGCGGGGTGCGGCATCGCCGCCCGGGGGCAACGCCGGCCGACGCCTTGTATTCACGCTCCCCGGGTTCATTGTTTGTTCGATGGATGAAACGCTCGCCAAGAAACTGCGCATCCTCGCCGATGCCGCCAAGTACGACGCCTCGTGCTCGTCGTCCGGCGCGCCGAAGCGCAAGGCCGGCAAGGACGAGCTCGGCTCGACCACCGGATCGGGGATCTGCCACGCCTACACTCCGGACGGGCGTTGCATCTCGCTGCTGAAGATCCTGCTGACGAACTACTGCCTGTTCGATTGCGCCTACTGCATCAATCGCCGCTCCTCGAACGTCGAGCGGGCACGCTTCTCGGTGCAGGATGTCGTGACGCTCACGGTGGAGTTCTACAAGCGCAACTACATCGAAGGGTTGTTCCTCTCCTCCGGCATCATCAAGTCGCCCGACTACACGATGGAGCTGCTGACGCGGGTGGCGAAGTCGCTGCGGCGCGACCACGGGTTCCGCGGCTACATCCACCTCAAGTCGATTCCCGAGGCGAGCCCATGGCTGATCGAGGAAGCCGGCCTCTACGCCGACCGCCTCTCGATCAACGTCGAGCTGCCGACCGAGGCGAGCCTGCAGAAGCTCGCCCCCGAGAAGGACGGTGCGACGATCCTCGGGGCGATAGCGCAGGTGGCCGAGCGCATCGTCGAGGCCAAGGCCGAGCGGCGGCGCTTCTCGCCGGCCGGGCAGTCGACGCAGGTGATCGTCGGGGCCGACGCGACCACCGACGAGGCGCTGATCCGCAAGAGCGCGCATCTCTACGGCAGCGTCGGGCTCAAGCGAGTGTACTACTCGGCCTTCAGCCCGATCCCGGAAGGCTCCGGCATCCTTCCGCTGAAGGCGCCGCCGCTCCAGCGCGAGCATCGGCTCTACCAGGCCGACTGGCTGATACGGTACTACGACTTCTCCGCCGACGACGTCGCCGATGCGGCCGACGACGGGATGTTCTCCCTCGACATCGACCCAAAGCTCGCCTGGGCACTGAAGAACCGCCACCGCTTCCCCGTGGACGTGAACACCGGCGACCGCGAGATGCTGCTGCGCGTCCCCGGCCTCGGGGCGCGGGCGGTCGACAAGATCATCCGCGCGCGCCGCCACACGCGCCTGCGCCTCGACGACGTGGCGCGGCTGTCCTCGGCACTGAAGCGCGCCCGCCCGTTCCTGATCGCGGCCGACTACACGCCGGGTGGGCTCACCGATCGGCTCGATCTGCGCAGCCGTCTGGTGGAGCCGGCGCAGCAGCTGAGCCTGTTCTGATGGATGCGCGGCGCCACTCCCCTCCCCCCTGTGCGGGGGAGGGTGAGCCTCGCGTTAGCGAGGGTCGGGAGAGGGGAGCGCCGTATCCGGAAATGCCGCTCCCCTCTCCCGACCCGCTGCGCGGGCCACCTTCCCCCGCAGAGGGGGGAGGGACAGACAGCGCGCATCGCACGATCCACCTGCGCCCCGGTGCCGATCTCGATGGCTTCCGCACCGCCCTGCGCCGGCTGGTCGCCGATGGGGTTCCGCCCGATCGCGTCACGTGGTCGGCGGGCGATGCGCCCGGCTTGTTCGGCACGTCCGCCAGCGACGAGCCCGACGCGCCCCCGGTCGCGCTGCCGAAGCCCGTGGCCGGGCTGATCCCGATGGTGGTGCCCCACCGCGATCCCGAGCGCTACGCGCTGCTCCACACCCTGGTCTGGCGCGTACTCCGCGGCGAGCGCCACCTGCCGGAGGTGGCGAGCGACCCGCTGGTCCACCGCCTCAACGGGATGCGCAAGGCGATCGCCCGCGACCTGCACAAGATGCACGCGTTCCTGCGCTTTCGCCGTATCGAAACCGATACGGGCGAACGCTTCGTCGCGTGGTTCGAGCCGGACAACCACATCCTTGAGGCCGCGGCTCCGTTCTTCGTCGACCGGTTCCGCGCCATGGATTGGACGATCCTGACGCCGGACGGCTCGGCGCATTGGGACCGCACGGCGCTGACCTTCGGACCGCCGGGCGACAAGGCGCAGCTGCCGGAGGGCGATGGCTTCGAGGCCGGCTGGCGGGACTATTACGAGAGCACGTTCAACCCGGCCCGTACCAATCTCAAGGCGATGCGGGCGGAGATGCCGAAGAAGTACTGGCACAACATGCCGGAGACCGCCGCCATCCCCGGCCTCGTCCGCGCGGCCGCGACCCGAACCACGCAGATGATCGAAAGGGCCCCCCAGATGACGATCAAGCGCGATCCGGCCAAGGCGGTGGCGGCGATGTCCGACCAGGCGCCGAAGACCCTCGAGGCGCTGAACGCGATCATCAAGCGTTCCGAGCCGCTGGTGCCGGGCGCGACGCAGGCCGTGCTCGGCGAGGGCCGCATCGGCTCGACCATCGCCTTCGTCGGCGAGCAGCCGGGCGACCAGGAGGACCGGCAGGGCCGCCCCTTCGTCGGGCCCGCCGGCCAGCTGCTGTCGCGGGCGATGGCGGAAGCGGGTCTCGACCGAGCGGCGAGCTACCTCACGAACGCCGTCAAGCACTTCAAGTTCGAGGAGCGCGGCAAGCGCCGCATTCACCAGAAGCCGACCGCGGGCGAGGTCAGCCACTACCGCTGGTGGCTCGATCGCGAGCTGGACTTCGTCGCCCCGAAGCTCGTCGTCGCGCTCGGCGCGACCGCCGTGCTGGCGCTGACGGGCAAGCAGATCCCGATCACCCGTGCCCGCGGCCCGTTCCGGTTCGAGCGCCTCGACGACCGCTTCCAGGGCTTCATCACCGTCCACCCCTCCTACCTGCTGCGCCTGCCGGACGAGGCGAAGGAGGAGGCCTACGCGACCTTCGTCGACGACCTGCGTCGGGTCGCGGAATTGGGGCGCGCGCTGACGGCCTAGGACGACGCGGCCGGCGCTCACCCCGCCGCCGGCTCCTCCTTGTGCGGCCGGAGTTCCGGCGATGGGTCGATCTCGGCCTCCGTCGGCGCCTCGGCGCGGCTGTCGGCGCGGCTCGCATCGACGAAGAGGCGGGCCTCACCCTCGGTCAGGCCGAGGCTGCGCAGGGCATAGAAGGTCATGCCGAAGGCGAGCTCGCGCTCAGCCATCAGCACCAGCCCGACCTTCTCCTCCTCCATCCGGCGGCGCTCGGCGTCGCTGTGGGTGCGGATCAGGGTGTCGATCCGCGGGTTCGCCTCCCGGGCGATCTCGACCAGCCGGCGCGCATGGTGCGAATCCGGCGTCGCGATCACCAGGAGGCGGGCCTGCGCGATGTCGGCGGCGGCGAGGATGCCCGGCGCCAGCGCATCGCCGAACACCACCTCCAGGCCCGAGGCGCGCAGGTCGAGCACCCGCCGGCGGTCGCGATCGACCACGACGAAGGGCAGGTCCCAGGCGTCGAGCGCCTTGCCGATCCCGCTGCCGACCCGGCCGTAGCCGACGATGATCGCGTGGCCGCGATGGGGCTTAGCGGGCTCGGCGACGGCGATCGCATCGGCGCCGTGGCGCTCGAACCGGCGCGCGAAGTCGGGCCTGTCGGCGAGGTAGCGCTCCACCCGCGCGGCGAGCACGAAGAACAACGGGTTCAGCGTGATCGACAGCAGCGCCCCGCCGAGGATGAGGTCGCGCCCCTCCTCCGGCAGCAGCTTCAGCGACAGGCCGAGCCCGACGAGGATGAAGGAGAACTCGCCGATCTGCGCCAGGCTCGCGGCGATGGTGAGCGCGGTGCCGACCGGATGCTTGAACGCCAGCACGATCGCCACCGCGGCGATCGACTTGCCGAGCAGGATCACGCCGAGCACCGCCAGCACCGAGAGCGGCTCGCGCACGAGGATGCCGGGGTCGAACAGCATGCCGACCGAGACGAAGAACAGCACCGCGAACGCGTCCTGCAGCGGCAGGGAATCGGCTGCGGCCTGATGGCTCAGGTCGGACTCGGCGAGCACCATGCCGGCGAAGAAGGCGCCGAGAGCGAAGGACACGCCGAACAGCTCCGCCGAGCCGAAGGCGATGCCGAGCGCGAGCGCGAGCACGGCGAGGGTGAACAGCTCGCGCGATCCCGTGCGGGCCGCCTGGTCGAGCAGCCACGGCACCATGCGGCGGCCTGCGACCAGCATCAGGGTGGTGAAGACGCCGACCTTGGCGAGCGTCAGCCCGAGGGTGAGCCAGATGCTGTCGCCGAGATAGCCGGAGAGCGCCTGCGCGAGGGTGTTGCCCGTGGCATGGTCGCCGGTACCGGCGCTCCCGCCGAGCGAGGGCGCCAGCGCCGGCAGCAGCACCAAGGCGAGGACCATCGCGAGATCCTCGACGATGAGCCAGCCGACCGCGATGCGGCCCTTGTCGCTGTCGAGCAGGTTGCGCTCCTCCAGCGCCCGCAGCAGCACCACCGTGCTCGCCACCGCCAGCGCGAGGCCGAACACCAAGCCGGCGCCGAGGCCCCACCCCCAGGCGAGCGCCAGGCCGCCGCCCATCGCGGTCGCCACCGCGATCTGCACCACGGCGCCGGGCAGCGCGATCGTGCGCACCGCCATCAGGTCCTTGATCGAGAAGTGCAGGCCGACGCCGAACATCAGCAGGATGACGCCGATCTCGGCGAGCTGGCCGGCGAGCTTCTGGTCGCCGACGAAGCCCGGCGTGAACGGCCCGATGGCGATGCCGGCCACGAGGTAGCCGACCAGCGGCGGCAGCCGCAGGCGTTGCGCCAGCATGCCGAACACGAAGGCGATCACGAGGCCCAGGGCGATGATGGCGATCAGCTCGGTCGCATGCGGCACGGGTCGGTGGTCTCCTGGCGTCGGCGTCGGGACGGGCGTTCCTGAACAACCTAGCGGAATCGCGCATCGAATTCCGTACGCGATGGCACCCGGGGGTGTTCCGGCGCACGGGCACGTTCGGGTCGGCAGGTGCGGGTTGGCAGGCCGGCACCGAGCCTATACCCGTGATCCTCGGATCGAAGGACGGCGAAGACGATGCGGCTGGTGGTGGTGGGCGCCGACGGGCGCATGGGGCGAATGCTGATCCGCGCGGTGGCGGAAGCCGAGGGCTGCACGCTCTCGGCCGCGATCGAGCGCGAAGACTCGGACGCGATCGGCCACGATGCCGGGACGCTCGCCGGCCTCCACCCGCTCGGCGTGCCCGTCACCGACGACCCGCTGACGGCGTTCGCGGCCAGCGACGGCGTGCTCGATTTCACCGTCCCGGCGGCGACGGTGCAGTTCGCCGAGCTCGCGGCGCAGGCCCGCATCGTCCACGTGGTCGGCACCACCGGCCTGTCGGAGGACGACCTCGCCAAGCTCCGGGCCGCCGCCTACCACGCTCGCATCGTGCGCTCCGGCAACATGTCGCTCGGGGTCAACCTGCTCGCCGCCCTGGTGCAGCGGGTCGCCGCCGCCCTGGGGCCGGAATTCGACATCGAGATCGCCGAGATGCACCACCGCATGAAGGTGGACGCGCCCTCCGGCACCGCCCTGCTGCTCGGGGAGGCCGCCGCGGCAGGCCGCGGCGTCGACCTCGCCGACGTCCGCGTCTCGACCCGGGACGGCCATACCGGCGCGCGCCGGGCCGGCGACATCGGCTTCGCGACGCTGCGCGGCGGCAGCGTCGTCGGCGATCATTCGGTGATGTTCGCCGGCGCCGGCGAGCGCATCACCCTCTCGCACCACGCCGAAGATCGCAGCCTGTTCGCGGCCGGAGCGGTGAAGGCGGCGCTCTGGGCGCATCCGAAGCCGCCGGGCCTCTACAGCATGACAGACGTGCTCGGCCTGTAAGGCTACGCTCGACCACGGACGGGCGCGGGTGGCCGGCCCGCGCTTGGGGCCTCGGCCCGGCTCTGGTAGGAGCCGCAGCGACCTGCCCAATCGGGCGCCTCCCCAGAAAGACCGGACCCCGATGGACCGCTTGCTCGTCCTCGCTCGCCACGGCCAGAGCGAGTGGAACCTCAAGAACCTCTTCACCGGCTGGCGCAACCCGGACCTCACCGAGCGCGGCGTCGACGAGGCGCACAAGGCCGGGCGCTGGCTGAAGAGCGAGGGCTACGGCTTCGACGTGGCGTTCACCTCGAACCTCGGGCGGGCGCAGCGGACCTGCAAGCTGATGCTCGGGGAGATGGGCCTGTCCGAGATCGAGACGATCCGCTCGGAGGCGTTGAACGAGCGCGATTACGGCGACCTGTCCGGCCTCAACAAGGAAGACGCCAAGGCGCGCTGGGGGGCCGAGCAGGTGCACCAGTGGCGCCGCTCCTACGATATCCCGCCGCCCGGCGGCGAGAGCCTGAAGGACACCGCCGCCCGGGTGCTGCCCTACTATATCGAGACGATCCTGCCCCGCGTGATGGCCGGCGATCGGGTGCTCGTGGCCGCCCACGGCAACTCGCTCCGCGCCCTGGTGATGGTGCTCGACCGGCTCAACACCACGACCATCGCCGGCCTGGAGATCGCCACCGGCGTGCCGCTCGTCTACCGCCTCAAGGCCGACACCACCGTCGCCTCGAAGACGGTGCTGGAACGCGACATCGACGACGCGTGACGCGCAGCGCGTGGCGGTCGAACTCGCGCCGGGCCTGATCCACCATCCCGGCTGGCTCGATGCGGCCGCCCGGCGGCGCCTCTCCGACGAGATCGCGACCGTGCTGGCGGCCGCGCCGCCGTTCACGCCGCGGATGCCGCGCACGGGAAAACCGTTCTCGGTGCGGATGTCGAATGCCGGCCCGCTCGGCTGGGTCTCGGACGTCGCCGGATACCGCTACCAGCCGGATCATCCCGAGACCGGCGACCCCTGGCCGGCGATGCCCGCGACCGCACGCGCCGCCTGGGACGCGCTCGCCGATCATCCCCGCCCGCCCGAGGCCTGCCTGATCAACCTCTACGCGACGGGCGCCCGCATGGGCCTGCACCAGGACCGCGACGAGGACGACCTGACGGCCCCGGTCGTGTCCCTGTCGCTGGGCGCGGCGGCGGTGTTCCGCTACGGCGGCCCGAAGCGCTCCGACCCGACCCGCTCGATCCGCCTGACGGCCGGCGACGCCCTGGTGATCGGCGGCCCCTCCCGCCTCATCCACCACGGCGTCGACCGCATCGTCGCGGGCGGCGACCTGCTGTCGGTGGCGGAAGACCCGGACCCGCCCTTCCTGCCCCCGGGCGGCCGCTGCAACCTGACCTTGCGGCGGGTGACGAGGGCGCCTTGAACGCGAAGGGCCCTGGTTGATGCGGACTCATGCAGACAGGCGACTGGTTCGAAGTTCGCGCCAAGGCCCGCAGGTCCGGCATCCGGGCAGACGCGTGAACGCGTCCGCTTGACAGGACCCGGCCGCGGGCCGACGCATCGCATCCGGTCCGGCGCCGTTCCGGATTGTGGAGATCCTGGTTCGATGCGCCTGCGCCCCCGTCTGTCCGCCCTCGCGCTGCTCGCCCTGGTGCTCGGCTTCGATGCGGGGCCGGCGTCGACCGCCGAGCCGGTCTATCCCGCGGGCTCGCGCTTCGGGTTCGAGCCGCCCTCCGACATGTCGCCCTCGCGCCGCTTCTCCGGCTTCGAGCGCAAGGAGGGCGGGGCGACGCTCTCGGTGGTCGAGCTGCCGGCGACTGCCTTCGCCGACCTCGTGCAGACCTTCACCGACGCCAACCTGAAGAACCAGGGCTTCGCCGTCGAGACCCGCGAGCCGGTGAAGATCGGCGAGGCCGACGGCATGCTGTTCACCGGCTCGCAGCCGGGCGAACCGGGCAGCGCCACGCCGACGGTCCGCAAGTGGCTGCTGCTCGTCGGCGATCCGACCGTCACCGGCCTGATCATCGGGCAGGCGCTGCCCGATGCCGAGACCGAGAAGACCATGCGCAGCCTCGTCACCGGCGTGACGATCCGGCCGGCGCTGACGCTGGCGCAGCAGGTCGACGCGCTGCCCTTCCGCATCGCCGATCCGGCGGGGTTCCGCCCGCTGCGCGTGCTCGCCGGCAACTCGGTGCTGCTGACGCAGGGGCCGAAGGACCAGATGAGCAACCTTGAGCAGCCGATCCTGGTTCTGGCTCAGGCGGTGCAGCAGCCGCCGACGGCCGAGCAGCGCGACGGCTTCGCCAAGGCCGCGCTGTACTCCAACCAGACCATGAAGGATTTCGTGATCGAGCGCTCGCAGAGCTACCGCTCGAACGGAACCGATTGGCACGAGATCGTGGCGCGCGCCACCGACATGCCGACGAACACGCCGGTCGTCGTCTCCCAGACGATCCGCTTCGCGCCGGACGGCTATCTCCGCGCCCTCGGGGTGGTGCGCGAGGACCAGCGCGAGGGCACGCTCGCCAAATTTCGCGAGGTCGTGGACAGTGTTCAGGTGAAATAGCACGGGGCAGCCTGAGAATTCGCCCGTCGTCCGAGGAAACCACTCCTTGCGACCACCGGTTGTCGTCGCGACGCGCCGTCTCGTAGACGGCCATCGCGACGGGACCATTGATGACCGACCGAAACCATAGCGCAGACGGACTGGACGAGCGCCATTCCGCCGTGTGGACGCTGGCGCTCGCCGCCACCCTCGTCGGCATCGCCGCGCTACCGTATCGGCGCGGCGGAGACCGGCCCGCGCCGGCCCCGGACGGTCCCCGCGCGCCCTCGCCCTCGCATTCCGGCGGCGACGCCCGGGCGGTGGCGCAAACCGAGTCGGACCGCGGCCGGCAGGCGAGCACCCCCTCCGAGATACCCAAAAGCGGCTGGAAGGATGTCGGGCTGCGCGTGTTCCGCGACCTGAAGGAGAATCGCCTGGTCTCGGTCGCGGCCGGCGTCACCTTCTACGTGCTGCTCGCGATCTTCCCGGCCGTGGCGGCGCTGGTGTCCTGCTACGGCCTCTTCGCCGACGTCGCCACGATCAACGACCACCTCGCCAGCCTCCAGGGGGTGATGCCCTCCGGCGCGATTGACATCGTCGGCGAGCAGGTCAAGCGCATCGCGGCCAAGGGCGACACGACCCTCGGCGTCACGTTTTTCACCGGCATCCTGCTCTCGGTCTGGAGCGCCAACGGCGGCATGAAGGCGGTCTTCGACGCGCTCAACATCGTCTACGAGGAGCGCGAGACGCGAAACTTCGTCTGGCTGAACCTGCGGTCCCTCGCCTTCACCGCGGGCGCGCTGCTGTTCATCATCCTGGCGCTCGGGGCGATCGTGGTGTTGCCGGTGGTGTTCAACACGGTCGGCCTGTCGGCGGACGCGTGGTACCTGGCGCTGCTGCGCTGGCCCGCCCTGTTCGTCGCCGTCCTCGGCGGCCTCGCCCTGCTCTACCGCTACGGCCCCTGCCGCGACGCGCCGCGCTGGCGCTGGGTGACGTGGGGCAGCGCGATTGCCGCCTTCGCCTGGCTCGCCGGCTCCCTCGGCTTCTCGTGGTACGTGGCGAACTTCGGCAAGTACAACGACACCTACGGCTCGCTCGGCGCCGTGATCGGGTTCATGACCTGGATCTGGATCTCGACGGTGATCGTGCTGCTCGGCGCGGAGGTGAATGCCGAGATGGAGCATCAGACCGTCCACGACACCACGGTCGGGGCGCCGCAGCCGCTCGGCACGCGGCGGGCGAAGATGGCGGATACGGTGGGGGCTGCGACCTGAGGCGCGTTCCGCGAAGGTCGGATCCGCAGTAGGGTCGGTCCATGGATCGCGACGCCGCCATCGATATCCTGCGTGCGCATGAGCCGGAGCTGCAACGCCTCGGCGTGCGGCATGCCGCGGTGTTCGGCTCGGTCGCGCGGGGAGAAAACCATGCAGGCAGCGACCTCGACGTGATGATCGAGATCGACGAGGCCGCCGTGCGCGATGTCTTCGATTATGTCGGGGTGATTCACTTCATCGGCGACCTGTTTCCGATATCCGTGGACGTGTCCAATCGCAAAATGCTCAAGGCGCATGTCAAGCCTGAAGCAGAACGAGAGGCCGTCCATGCTTTCTAGGCGTGGCCGCGAGGCATGCCTCGGCATTCGTGAGAACGTCGAGGCCGCCTTCGACTTCATTGGTGGAATGGGCGCTGCGGAATTCGAGCAGGATCGACGGACCATCTATGCTGTGACCCGCTGTCTCGAGATTATTTCGGAAGCCAGTCGGCGCGTCGATACAGCGACGAAAGACCGGCATCCGCATATCCCCTGGCAGCAGGTTTCAAGCGCCGGGAATATCTACCGGCACGAATATGCGAACGTGTCGCCGCTCCAGATCTGGCGGACCGTGCAGGAGCGTCTGCCCGAACTGCTGGCCATGTGCGTGGCGGAGCTTCAGCGTGCCGACGCACCAGGCACGTCCGGATGACGCGCCGCTCCGTTCCAGCTACGAGCGGCCGATGAGCGCTGAAAACGAAACCGCCTCCCCCGTCGGCCCCGGCGATCAAGTGATCCTGGTGGACGGGTCGTCGTTCATCTTCCGGGCCTACTTCCAGGCGATAAACCAGCCGGAAAAGTTCAACTTCCGTCCCTCGGACGGGCTGCCGACCGGTGCGGTGCGGCTGTTCTGCACCAAGATCGCGCAGTTCGTTCAGGAGGGCGCGGCCGGCATCTGCCCGACCCATCTCGGCATCGTCTTCGACAAGTCGGAGGGCTCGTTCCGCAAGGAGCTCTACTCCGACTACAAGGGCCACCGCCCCGACGCGCCGGACGACCTGAAGCGGCAGATGCCACTGATGCGCGACGCGGTGCGGGCCTTCGGCCTGCATGCGATCGAGATGGAGCGCTACGAGGCCGACGACCTGATCGCCACCTATGCCCGGCAGGCCGAGGCGCGGGGCGCCGGCGTCATCATCGTGTCGTCCGACAAGGACCTGATGCAGCTCGTCGGGCCGCTGGTTCGGTTCTACGATTTCGAATCCGGCTCCAAGGGCAAGCCGGGCCACCGCCCCGAGCGCAACCTCGACGAGGCGGCGATCGTCGCCAAGTGGGAAGGCCTGCAGCCGAACCAGATCGGCGACGCGCTGGCGCTGATCGGCGACACCTCCGACAACGTGCCCGGCGTTCCCGGCATCGGCCTGAAGACCGCGGCGGCCTTGATCAAGGAATACGGCAGCCTCGAGCAGCTGCTGGAGCGGGCGGGCGAGATCAAGCAACCCAAGCGCCGCGAGATGCTGCTCGCCGGCATCGAGCAGGCGCGGCTCTCGCGCCGGCTCGTGGCCCTGGTCGAGGACGTCGACGTGCCGGTGGCGCTCGACGACCTACGCCTGCCCAAGCCCGACCCGGAAAAGCTCGTCGGCTTCCTCAAGGCGATGGAGTTCAACACGCTGACCCGGCGCATCGCCGCGATGCTGCATGTCGACCCGGAAGCGGTGAAGCCCGATCCGCGCCTGCTCCCGGGCCATGTCCCGGGCGACGACGCCCCCTTCTCCGACGCCGCGGCCGCGGCCGGGGACGGCGCCGAGATCGACCCCTTCGCCGATCTCGGCCTGCCGGACGCCGCGCCCAAAGCCCGCGGCCCGTCCGATCCGACGCCGTCGAACCTCGTCGCGGCGCGCGCGGCGGAGGCGAGCAAGCCGTTCGACACCAGCGCCTACGAGACGATCCTCTCGCTCGAGCATCTCGATGCCTGGATCGCCGAAGCGCACGAGGTCGGTGTGATCGCAGTCGACACCGAGACCGACTCGCTCGATGCGCACCACGCCAACCTCGTCGGCGTGTCGCTCTGCGTCGCGCCGGGGCGCGCCGCCTACATCCCCCTCGCCCATGTCCGCGCGGTCGAGGCCGCGCCGAACGCCGACGACCTGTTCGGCGGCGGGGCGACGGCGTCCGATCTCGTGGAGCCGCTGCCTTCGCAGATCGACCGCGACGCCGCGCTCAGTCGGCTGAGGCCGCTGCTCGAGACCCCGAGCGTGCTCAAGGTGGCGCAGAACCTGAAATACGATTGGCTCGTGTTCCAGCGCTACGGCATCACCGTGGCGCCGTGCGACGACACCATGCTGATCTCCTACGTGCTCGATGCCGGCAAGGGCGGGCACGGCATGGACGAACTCGCCAAGCGCCATCTCGGCCACCAGCCGATCACCTTCTCGGACGTGGCCGGCACCGGCAAGGCCAAGGTCACCTTCGACCGGGTGCCGCTCGACAGGGCCACCGCCTACGCGGCCGAGGATGCCGACGTGACGCTGCGGCTGTGGCGGATGATGAAGCCCCGCCTCGTCGCCGAGCGGCGGCTCGCCGTCTACGAGACCCTGGAACGGCCCCTGATCGCGGTGATCGCCCGGATGGAGCAGCACGGCATCCGCGTCGACCGCAACATGCTCTCGCGGCTGTCCGGCGACTTCTCGCAGATCCTGGCGCGTCTCGAGGAGGAGATCCAGGAGGATGCCGGCGAGCGCTTCCAGGTTTCCTCACCGAAGCAGATCGGCGACATCCTGTTCGGCAAGATGGGCCTGCCCGGCGCCAAGAAGACGCCGTCCGGCCAATGGGCGACGCCAGCGACCCTGCTCGAGGAGCTGGCCCAGGCCGGGCACGACCTTCCGAAGAAGATTCTCAACTGGCGCCAGCTCGCCAAGCTGAAGTCGACCTACACCGACTCGCTGCAAGAGCACGCCGACCGCGACACCAACCGGGTCCACACCTCGTTCTCGCTCGCCGCCACCACTACCGGACGGCTGTCCTCGTCGGACCCGAACCTGCAGAACATCCCGATCCGCACCGAGGAGGGCCGCCGCATCCGCCGCGCCTTCGTCGCCGACCCCGGCAACCGCCTGATCTCGGCCGACTACAGCCAGATCGAGCTGCGCCTGCTCGCCCACATGGCCGACATCCCGCAGCTGCGGCAGGCCTTCGCCGACGGCATCGACATCCATGCAGCGACCGCGAGCGCCATGTTCGGCGTGCCGCTCTCCGAGATGACGCCGGACCTGCGGCGGCGGGCCAAGACCATCAACTTCGGCATCATCTACGGCATCTCGGCCTTCGGGCTCGCCGACCGCCTCGGCATCGGCCGCGAGGAGGCGAGCCTGTTCATCAAGCAGTATTTCGAGCGCTTCCCGGGCATCCGCGACTACATCGACACCACCAAGCGCGCCTGCCGCGACAAGGGCTACGTCACGACCCTGTTCGGCCGCGTCTGCCACTACCCGCAGATCCGCTCCAACAACCCGTCCGAGCGCGCCAGCGTCGAGCGGCAGGCGATCAACGCCCCGATCCAGGGCACCGCCGCCGACATCATCCGCCGGGCGATGACCCGGATGGAGGCGGCGCTCACCGCCGAGCGCCTGAACGTCCGCATGCTGCTGCAGGTGCACGACGAGCTGGTGTTCGAGACGAACGAGGCCGAGGTGGATCGCGCGATCCCGGTGATCAAGCGCATCATGGAAGAGGCCCCGGCCCCGGCGCTCACGCTCCACGTGCCGCTGGTGGTCGAGGCGCGGGCAGCGGAGAACTGGGAGGAGGCGCATTGAGCGGGGGCTCACCCGGTCGTCAAGTGATCGAGCTTCAGACCTCCGTCAAACCACCGCATCCTGAGGCGTCGAGGGTTCTGGAGGCCTCCTTCGAGGCTCGCTGACGCGAGCACCTTAGGATGAGGGGGATGGCCGGATCGACGGCTTTGCCCGATCATCCAAACAGCGTTGGTTCGAATTGGGTGTGCGATGAGCGCCTTCGTCTACATCCTGCGATGCGCTGACGGCAGTTACTATGTCGGTTCCGCGCGCGGAGAATCGCTCGATCGCCGGATCGGCGAGCATCAGGCCGGGACCTATCCGGGTTATACGAGCCGGAGGCGACCGGTCGAGCTGGTTTGGTCGGAGTCGTTCGACCGGATCACCGATGCGATCGCGATGGAACGGCGCCTCAAGGGTTGGACGCGGGCCAAGAAGGAAGCGCTGATCCGCAGCGATTGGACCGTTCTGCAGGACTTGGCCAAACGCCCCGCAACACGAACTCGAGCCGAACCACCCACCTCATCCTGAGGTGCCCGCGTCAGCGGGCCTCGAAGGAGCCCTCCAGGGATCACGCGGCCGGCTGGAAGCTCCTTCGAGGCCTCCGCTCCGCTCCGGCGCCTCAGGATGAGGTCGCGGGCTGGAGGGCCGAACCTCGCATGAATTCCCTGGATAGGTAGGCCCTGGTACACCGCCGCCATGCCCCAAACCGTCGCCACCCTCTACCAGTTCGTCCCCCTCCCCGATGCCGCAACGCTCGCGCCGGTGATCGAGGGCTTGTGCAAAGACCTCGGCCTGACCGGCACGCTCCTGCTGGCGCACGAAGGCATCAACGGCACGGTGGCAGGCTCGGCCGAGGCGATCGCGGCGTTCCTCGCCGCCCTGAACGGGCCCGACCTGTTCGGCGGCCGCCTCGATCGGCTCGAATGCAAGCTGTCGACGGCCGAGGCACCGCCGTTCGCGCGGATGAAGGTGAAGCGCAAGCCGGAGATCGTGACCTTCGACGGCGGCGCCACCGACCCGGCCGACGGGGTCGGGACCTACGTCGCCCCCGAGGACTGGAACGCGCTGCTCGACCGGCCAGGGGTGGTGGCGGTCGACACCCGCAACCGGTTCGAGGTGGCGCTCGGCACGTTCGCGGGCGCGGTCGATCCGGGGCTATCGCGCTTCGGCGAGTTTCGCGCGTTCGCGGAGACGCTCGATCCCGGTGCGGAAGTGGCGCTGTTCTGCACCGGCGGCATCCGCTGCGAGAAGGCCGGCGCCTACCTCAAGGCGCGCGGGTTCGCGCACGTCCATCTGCTCCAGGGTGGCATCCTGAAATACCTCGAGACCGTGCCGGAGGCCGAGAGCCGCTGGACCGGCGACTGCTTCGTCTTCGACGGCCGCATCGCGCTGGGGCCGGCGCTGGCCGAGCGGCCCGACCATCCGCCGGAGGCCCTGCGATGAGCGAGTCCGCCCGCATCGACCATCTCGAGATGCGCCTCACCGAGCAGGACGCGACCATCGACGACCTCAACCGCACCGTCACCGAGCAGTGGCGGCTGATCGACCGGCTGCGGCGGCAGGTGGAATCGCTGATCGAGCGCGTCGAGGAGGCGGGCGCTCGCACGGCTGCCGGCGGCGCCGAGCCCCCACCGCCGCATTATTGAGGGCATCAGCGCGCCCTTCCCTCCCCCGCGGAGGGGGGAGAGAAGACGCGGTGAACCTGCCTTCGAGGCCTAGAAATTCGCCTGCGTGACGAACTTGGTCGCGAGGTAGCCGTCCAGCGCTTCGGAGCCGCCCTCGCTGCCGTAGCCGGATTCCTTCACCCCGCCGAAGGGCGTCTCCGGCAGGGCGATGCCGTGGTGGTTGATCGAGACCATGCCGCTCTCGACCATGCTCGACACCCGCGTCGCCCGCTCCGACGAGCGGGTGTAGGCGTAGGCCGCCAAGCCGTAGGGCAGGCGGTTGGCCTCCGCGTAGGCTTCCGCGTCGTCGGAGAAGCGCTGGATCGCCGCGACGGGGCCGAACGGCTCCTCGTTCATGATCCGGGACGTGAGCGGCAGGTCGGTCAGCACCGTCGGCTCGAAGAAGTTGCCGCGGTTGCCGATGCGCTTGCCGCCGGTGCGCAGCGTGGCGCCCTGCGCATTGGCATCGGCGACCAGCGCTTCCATCGCCTCCAGGCGCCGCCCGTGGATCAGGGGCCCCATCTTCGTCTCGGGATCGAGGCCGTCGCCGACCTTCAGGTTGGAGGCGAGGTCGGTGAAGCCGTCGACGAAGCGGTCGAACACCGAATCGTGGACGAGAAAGCGGGTCGGCGCGACGCAGACTTGGCCGGCGTTGCGGAACTTGTTGGCGCCGAGAACCGCCACCGCCTTCTCGACGTCGGCATCGCCGAAGACGATCGCCGGCGCGTGGCCGCCGAGCTCCATCGTCGCCCGCTTCATGTGCTGGCCGGCCAGGGCCGCGAGCTGCTTGCCGACCACGGTCGAGCCGGTGAACGAGATCTTCCGGATCACCGGATGCGGGATCAGGTACGACGAGATCGTCGCCGGATCGCCGTAGACCAGCGCGAGGCAATCGCCCGGCACGCCGGCATCGAGGTAGGCGCGCACCAGCTCGGCGCAGCTCGCCGGCGTGTCCTCGGGGCCCTTGAGGATCACCGGATTGCCGGTGCAGAGCGCGGCGGCGATCTTGCGGACGGCCTGGTTGATCGGGAAGTTCCACGGGGTGAAGCAGGCCACCGGCCCGACCGGCTCGCGCACCACGAACTGCAGCACCCCGTCGCCGCGGGGCGGGATCACCCGGCCGTAGGCGCGCTTGCCTTCCTCGGCGAACCAGTCGGTGACGTCTGCCGCGGCCATCGTCTCGATGCGCGCCTCGGCGAGGGGCTTGCCCTGCTCCAGCGTCATGATCCGGGCGATGGCGTCGGCGCGCTCCCGCAGCAGGTCGGCGGCCCGGCGCAGCACCTTGCCGCGATCGAAGGCCGAGACCTTGCGCCACTGCGCGAAGCCGCGCGCGGCGGCCTCGAGCGCCCGGTCGAGGTCGTCCCGGGTGGCGACGGCGCATCGCCCGATGGTCTCGCCGGTGGCGGGGTTGAGCACCGGCAGCGTCTCGCCGCCCGAACCGGCGACCCAGGCGCCGGCGATGTGAAGCGTCACGTCCGGATACATGTCGGCCCTGCGATCCCTGCCCGGCCGGCCGCGATGGGCCGGCGACCGAGGCAATGTCGCGCTCGACGCCGCCGGGGGCAAGGCGCCGGCGGGAACGAACCGGCCGGGATGTCCGGCTCAGGCGGCGATGCTGCGCTTGACCGGCTCCGGGCCCTTCACCGTGACGGGTCCGCCGCGGCGCGCGCGCAGCGTGCCGCCCTTCGGCACGACCTGCCAGCCGTCCTTGGCGCCGTCGATCGGCTCGGAGACCACGACCAGGCCGGCCTCGGTCTGGCGATAGTACAGGCTCGGGGGCCGCGCATCGCAGGCCCACCGATAGGCGATGAGCTCGTCGCCGTCGGTCAGCAGCGCGGTGAAGCGCAGCGGCTCGGTGATGCCGGCCGCCTTCATCAGGTCGCGCACGGTGGCCAAGGTCTCGGCCATGGCGCCGATCGGGTCCTCGGCAAGGCCGTTGGAGAGGGCGAGCAGGAAAAGGGCCTCGGAGTCGGTGCTGCCGCGACGCCCGTCGTACAGGGCGTCCGGGATCAGCGCCTCGAGGCGTCGCTTGATCCGCAGGTATCCGCCGATCTGACCGTTGTGCATGAACAGGTGCCGGCCGTTCACGAAGGGGTGGCAGTTGGTCCGCGCGGTCGCCGTCCCGGTGGAGGCGCGCACGTGCGCGAAGAAGGTCCGCGCGCGGACCTGCCCGCACAGGTTGACGAGGTTCTCGTCCGACCAGGCGGGCGAGATGTCGCGATAGACGCCCGGCTCCGGTCGTTCGCCGTACCAGCCGAGGCCGAAGCCGTCGCCGTTGGTCTCGGTCTTCCCCTGCTCGGCGTGCAACGATTGATGCACGAGCGAGTGCGTCGGCGCGCAGACGAGGTCCGACAGGAAAACCGGCTCACCGCTATAGGCCAGGAAGCGGCACATGGCTGGGGCCAACCTCTTGCTGATCGCGCTGGCGCGAACCTCACCTAGTCTGCCCTCGGGCAAGCTCGGTGCCGCGCCGTCGCCGAACCGTAACATTTCGTTGTCGATGATGAACAGTTCGCTAACGCACTGCAGCATGCACGGAGTTTGTGCGCTCCTGAACGGATCCTCGCCAAACCGGTCGCAACGCAGGCATGCGCTTGAGACGAATTCGGACTCTTGTTACCCGGCTTCGGACGGCGCAGCATGGCTCATCCGGGAATCAGCGCCCCACGCATGAGGTCGCGTCGCCGGTCAGGCATCGAACCCGCATCCGCAACATCTCGTGAAGGAGGTCCCATGGACCGCGCCCCCTCCCCTTGTCCGGTCGCCCTTGTCGTCGAGGACGATGCCGCGGTCCGCAACCTCGCCGCCGCCGTGCTCGAGGAGACCGACCTCGGGGTGATCGCCTGCGACAGCGCGGAGGCCGCGATCTCGATCCTGGAGCGCGACGACGTCACCGTCGCGCTGCTCTTCGCCGACATCCGCCTGCCGGGCGCCATGGATGGGCTCGCGCTCGCCCGCACCGTCGAGCGCCGCTGGCCGGACGTGCGGGTGGTGGTGACCTCGGGCTACGATGCCGGCGGCGATGCGAGGATGCCGGCGCAGGCGGTGTTCATGCAGAAGCCGTGGCGCGCCCTCGACGTGCTGGTCCAGGCCGAGCATGCGACGGAAGCCGCCCGCGCCGCCTGAGCGCGTTCCGGTCCGATACGAGGACGGCGCACGCGGCGTCGTCCGAAATCCTTTCACGAACAAAAAAAGCCCGGACCGCAAGGGCGGCCGGGCCTTTTTCGAGGATCGCGATCGACGGGCCTCGCGGCCCGGATCGTCTTACTCGGCGGCGGAAGCCGCCGGAGCGCCGCTGGCCGGAGCGGACGGGGTCATCGACGGGAAGCCGGGACGACGGGGGGCGCCGGCGCCGAAACGGGGCTTCGGCTTCGGAGCAGCGATCAGGCCCTCGCGGATTGCGGTCTTGCGGGCCTGCTTGCGGGCGCGACGGACCGCCTCGGCCTTCTCGCGCGCCTTGCGCACGGACGGCTTCTCGTAGGCCTTGCGCTGCTTCATCTCGCGGAAGATGCCTTCGCGCTGCATCTTCTTCTTGAGGACGCGGAGCGCCTGATCGACGTTGTTATCGCGAACGAGTACCTGCAACGGAGTGGATCCTCTAGAACCGGTTTGAACGTGGCATTCGGTCGGCGCGGTCAGCGTGACGCCCGCGAGCGTTGCGGGAAACCGACAGCGCCCCGGACCCGGGGATCGCCCGGGCGGGACGCGGTTCGGACCGTCTCGATTCGGCACCAAATCTGCACCTTGGGCAGGCTCTTACACCAAGCGCCCGCGAGTTCCAACCGGATTGGCGACGCGACGTCGATCCGCGTGCGGTGTGACCGCGCGGACGCAGGGCGTAAAGCCGTCGTCCGCCCGCACAGGGCATGCCGGGCGCAGCAATCCGGCCCGGCTCCTGCAATGCCGTCCTAAGTCGGGTATGACATCCCAGGCCGGACTCGTCCCGGCAGGGCTGGCGAAGGGACGCTCATGACGGGTGAGAGACAGCGATGACCGACGACGCGCAGCAATTCGCCAGCGACAACTATTCCGGCATCTGCCCGGAAGCCTGGGCGGCGATGGCGGCCGCCAATGCGGGGCATGCGCCGGCCTACGGCGAGGATGCCTGGACGGCACGCGCGGCGAACGCCTTCCGCACCCTGTTCGAGAGCCGCTGCGAGGTGTTCTTCGCCTTCAACGGCACGGCCGCCAACGCGCTGGCGCTGGCCGCGCTCTGCCGCTCCTACCACAGCGTGATCTGTGCCGACGCCGCCCACGTGGAGACCGACGAGTGCGGCGCGCCGGAGTTCTTCTCGAACGGCTCGAAGCTGCTCACGGTCCGCACCGAGAGCGGCAAGCTGACCCCGGACGCGATCCGGGCGCTCGCCACCAACCGCAAGGACATCCACTTCCCGAAGGTCCGCGTGGTGACGGTGACGCAGCCGACCGAGACGGGGCAGGTCTACACCCTCGCCGAGTTGCGGGCGATCTCGGCGACCTGCCGCGACCTCGGCCTGTCGCTGCACATGGACGGGGCCCGCTTCGCCAACGCCTGCGCCCATCTCGGATGCAGCGCGGCGGACATGACGTGGCGGTCGGGCGTCGACGTGCTCTGCTTCGGCGGCACCAAGAACGGCATGCATGCCGGCGAGGCGGTGGTGTTCTTCGACGCCGCACTGGCCGAGGATTTCGGCTATCGTTGCAAGCAGGCGGGGCAGCTCGCCTCGAAGATGCGCTTCCTCTCGGCCCCCTGGGTCGGGATGCTGGAGAGCGGGGCGTGGCTGAGAAACGCCGCGCACGGCAACGCCTGCGCACAGGACTTCGCGGCGGCGGTCGCGGACATGCCCGGCATCGCGCCGATGTTCCCGGTCCAGGCCAACGCCGTGTTCCTGGCGATGCCGGCGGACACGATGGAACGCCTGCGCGGCAGGGGCTGGCGCTTCTACACCTTCATCGGTGGTGGAGCCCGGTTCATGTTCGCCTGGGACGCGAAGCGTGAGCGCGTCGCTGAGCTGGTTGCGGATCTGCGCGCCGTCGCTGCGGCACCGGCATGAGCGGGCGGCGGGTTGCGTGGCCGGGTGCCGCTGTCTAACAGGGGCTCATGGTTCCGGCAGACGTTCGCCCGTCATCGATGACGCCGCCGTAGCGCGCGCGACGCCCCGCGGTCCCCGTTTCCACCGGGCATCGTGCTTGGGCCGCCGAACCGTCTCCCGTCGAAATCCCGTCTCTCATGAGCCCGCACGCCGCCCTCCGCGGGCGCGGGCCGGATCCTTTGCATGACCTTTCAAACCTTGCGGGCCGAATGGGCCCCGCACGTGCCGCGCGAGCTCCTCGCCGGCACCGTCGTCGCGCTCGCGCTCATTCCGGAGGCGATCGCCTTCTCGCTCATTGCCGGCGTCGATCCGCAGGTCGGGCTCTACGCCTCGTTCTGCATCGCGGTGACCACCGCGATCGTCGGCGGACGGCCGGCGATGATCTCGGCCGCCACCGGCGCCACCGCCCTGGTGATGGCGGGGCTGGTGCGCGAGCACGGCCTGCAATACCTGCTGGCCGCCTCGATCCTCGCCGGCCTGATCCAGATCGGCGCCGGCCTGCTGCGGCTCGGCGACCTGATGCGCTTCGTCTCGCGCTCGGTGATCACCGGCTTCGTCAATGCCCTCGCGATCCTGATCTTCCTCGCTCAGATGCCCGAGCTGATCGGGCGCGGTCCGACCGTCTACGCGATGGTCGCGATCGGGCTGGCCATCATCTACGGCCTTCCGCGCCTCACCAGGGCGGTGCCCTCCCCGCTCGTCTGCATCGTCGTCCTGACGATCGCCGCGATCGCGCTGGCGCTGCCGATCCGCACGGTCGGCGACATGGGCGCGCTGCCGAGCAGCCTGCCCTCGTTCCTGCCGCCGCAGGTCCCTCTGAGCTTCGAGACCTTGCGGATCATCCTGCCCTACGCCGCCACGGTCGCCATGGTCGGCCTGCTCGAATCGCTGATGACGGCGGCGATCGTCGACGAGATGACCGATACCGGCAGCGACAAGAGCCGGGAATGCCTCGGCCAGGGCACCGCCAACATCGTCTCGGGCCTCTTCGGCGGCATGGCCGGCTGCGCCATGATCGGGCAGACGGTGATCAACGTCACCTCCGGCGCCCGCGGTCGCCTGTCGTGCCTGTGGGCGGGCTGCTTCCTGCTGTTCCTGATCGTCGCGCTCGGCGCCTACGTCCGGCAGATCCCGATGGCGGCGCTAGTCGCGGTGATGATCTTCGTCTCGATCCAGACCTTCTCCTGGCGCTCGATCCGCGATCTCGCCCGGCACCCGGGCTCGTCCAGCGTGGTGATGCTCGCCACCGTCGCGGTGGTGGTCGCAACCCACGACCTCGCCCGCGGCGTCCTCGTCGGCGTGCTGCTGTCGGGCGTGTTCTTCGCGCGCAAGGTCGCCCGCGTCTTCCGCGTCGAGAGCCGCCGGGAGGGCGTGGTCCGCACCTACGTCGTCACCGGGCAGCTGTTCTTCGCGACGGCCGAGGCATTCCACGGCGCGTTCGATTTCCGCGACGACGCCGAGCGGATCGTGCTCGACCTTTCGGCGGCGCATTTCTGGGACATCACGGCGATCAATGCCCTCGACCGGGTGGTGCTGAAGTTCCGCCATCACGGCCGGGCGGTCGAGATCGTCGGCCTCAACCGCGCGAGCGCGACCCTGGTCGAACGTCTCGGCACCCACGACAAGCCCGGTGCGATGGCAGCACCGGGACACTGACGCGACGGCCGGCGCTCAGGCGAGCCAGTCGGGCATCCGGTCGAGGCCGATCAACGCGTCGTAGCTCTGGCGCGGGCGCACGATCGCCGCCTGCGAACCGCTGACCAGCACCTCGGGCACGAGGCGGCGCGTGTTGTAGGTGCCGGCCTGGACCGCTCCGTAGGCGCCCGCCGTCATCACCGCGATCAGGTCGCCGGCGACGACCCGCGGCATCTCGCGCTGCAGGGCGAGGTAGTCGCCGGTCTCGCAGACCGGTCCGACCACGTCCGCCGTCACGCGCGGCGCGTCGGCGGCCGGAGCCTCCACCGGGCGGATGGCGTGATAGGCCTCGTAGAGGGTCGGCCGGATCAGGTCGTTCATCGCGGCATCCACGATGACGAAGGTGCGCCCCTCGCTTTCCTTCACGTAGACCACGCGGGTGACCAGGATGCCGGCATTGCCCGCGATCATCCGGCCGATCTCGAAGACCGGCCGCAGGCCGAGCGGGGCGAAATGCGGGCGGATCGTCGCGGCGAGCGCCGCCGGGTCCGGCGGGGCTGTGTTGTCTTCGCGATAGGGGATGCCGAGGCCGCCCCCGAAATCGATGTGGCGGATCGGATGGCCCTCGGCGATCAACCGGCCGGCCAGCCCGGCGAGCAGCCGCGCCGCATTCTCGAACGGCACGAGATCGGTGATCTGGCTGCCGATATGCATGTCGACGCCGTGGATCGCGAGGCCCGGAAGGGTCGCCGCCAGAGCGTAGACGGCGGGCGCACGCGTGATCGGGATGCCGAACTTGTTCTCGTACTTGCCCGTCGAGATCTTGGCGTGGCCGCCCGCGTCGATGTCGGGATTGACCCGGATCGAGACCGGCGCCTCGATCCCGAGGCTGGTCGCCACCTCGGAGAGCGCCAGCAGCTCGGGCTCGCTCTCGACGTTGAAGCAGTAGATCCCGGCCTTCAGCGCTGCCGCCATCTCGTCGCGGGTCTTGCCGACGCCGGAAAACACGATCTTCTGCGCGTCGACCCCGGCCCGAAGCGCGCGGAGCAGCTCGCCCTCGGAGACGATGTCCATGCCGGCGCCCCGCCGGGCGAGCGTCGCCAGTACGGCCTGGTTGGAATTCGCCTTCATGGCGAAGCAGACCAGCGCGTCGTCGCCCGAGAACGCCTCGGCGAAGACGCGGAAGTGCCGCTCCAGGGTGGCGGTGCTGTAGCAGTAGAACGGCGTCCCGACCCGCTCGGCCAGGGCCGTCAGGTCGACGTCCTCGGCGTGCAGGCGTCCGTCGCGATCCTGGAAATGGTGCATCGTTCGGCCGTGTCCGGGAAGCGTCGAGATCCGCCGTTCGGCTCGAGATCCCGTCCGCGGGGAAGCCTCCCCCGGGGCGGGAGAGCAGGATGGAAGACGAGGGCGCCGTTCGGTCCGGCGCGAGAGCGGCGCGCTACAGCAGCGGATCGAGGATGAAGGGATCCTTCGGGATGCGATAGCCGCGCTTGGCCCCGCGGCCGGTCTCGACCGGCGCCTCCGTGCCGGAGGCCGGGGCGAGCGCGGAGGGCGGCAGCTCGTCGCCGTCGCGGACCGCGGACGGATCGGGCTCCGGCGTGCCGCCGCCGAGGCCGGTGCTCTGCGGAAGGGTCCGGGGTCCGGCCGTCGCCGTGGGAGTGCCTTGGGCCGCACTCCGTTGCGGCGTCGTCGCCGAGGCGCCCGGCGGCTCGAGGGCTCCGCGGCGGCCGCACCCTGCCAGCGCGAGCGCGGCGAGGCCTGTGGCGAGGGTCAACGTCAGGACGCGGGTGGGCGGCATCGCGGAGGGTCCGGCGGGTACTTCTGGGGCGGTCCTCCCGAGGGAGGATCGCACCTTAGCCGTTGCCGGAACGCGAGGCGAGCGTTCGCGCGCCACAGCTTCGCTCCGAACCGGCTCGGTCGAGCGGGCGGTTCAGCCCTTCTTGTCGCCGTTGGTCGCCTCGTAGGCGTCGATCGCCCGGCGGCAATTCTCGGACAGCGACTTCCAGTTCTTCTCGAAGCAGGCATCGAGCTTCGGGTCCTCGGGGGCAAGGTTGCCGCAATAGTTCAGGTAATCGCCGGTGCAGTACTTCTTCAGGGTCTCGTTGCCGCGCTTGGTCTCGGGCGCCGCCGAGGCCGGCGCGGAGAACGACACGGCCAGGCCGAGCGCGAGGGCGAGGGACATGAGCTTCAAGGCCATGGGGCGTCGTTCCATCTGTCGGATCGAGAGGGGGGATGGCGGTGCGATGATGCCATCGCGTGGTGGAAACAAGGCATCGCGGCGCGGTTTCGCAACCGCAACCCTAGGATTTTGGTGGCTCGACGGCCGCTCAGTGCGAGGAGGCACGCATCGCGTAGGCCGCCACCGGCGGAAGGCGCTCGCGCTGAGTCAGGGTGTCGGCCACCTCGGTGATGCGCCGGCGAAGGTCCGCATTCTCGCGCTCGACCGCCTCCCCGCGGTCGGACACGGCCTTGGCGAGCGCCGCCTCGGTGGCCGCGAGCTTTTCGCGCACGCTGCCCTCGCTCTCCGCCGCGCCGGCATCGGATGGGACGTCCTCGACCGTGCCGAGGGCGTTCCGCGCGGCGAGCAGGCTGTCCAGGAGGTCGGCATGCGCCTCTTCCAGGGCGAGCAGGGTCGCGAGGCTCGACGCGCCGTCGGCCTGCGCGGTCGAAAGCTCGTTCTCGAGACGACCGCGAAGCGCCAGCGCCTCGGCGATCTCGGCGTCGCGCGCGGCGACGTCGCGCGCGAGGGCGGCCGCCTCCATGGTGCGGTTGCCGAGGGCCGCCATGTCGGCCTGGCGCTTGCTGCGCGCGTCCTCGACGGCACGCTCCATCCGCCGCTGCCGCACCGCGAACTCGGCGCGCAGAAAGTCCTTCTCGGCGGCGATCTCTCCGACGGACAGCGGCAGCTGCGCCTCCGTCCGGCGCCGCGCCAGGCGGGCGGCGCGCGCGTTCACGGCGGGCAGCGCCAGCAGCGCGCACAGGATCGCCACCAGGAAGCCGAGGGCGAAGACCATCACGGTTTCGATCACGCGGGCGAACTCGATCCCTTGAGCGCCGCCGCAAGACCGGACCCTGCCCGCTCGTGCGACGATGCGACCACACGCAGAACGAGCCCGGACACCGGGGCTGAACCCGGATGCCGTGCCCGCGGGCCGAGCATGCCCGGCCGAAGCTGACGCGCAGTCTAACCGGTTTTGCGCGCGGGCGCGAAGTCGCGATTCGGTCGCGTCAGAACGGGTTCCAGGTCGGCGTGCCGGTGAACTTCAGATAGCCGACGTTGATGCCGAGGCGGGCGCCGACGCCGGTCCGGATCGGAACCACGACGATGCCGTCGTTGGTCACCGCCGTCATGCCGAAGCCGCCGACGAAGTAGGCCGAGCCGTCGACCCCGCCGAAGCGGCGGTAGATCCCATTCACCGCCGGCAGGTTGTAGACCAGCATCATGGTGCGGTCGCCGTCGCCGCCGATGTCGAAGCCGAGGGTCGGGCCCTGCCAGTAGATCCGGCGCTGGCCCGCATTGCGGGTGTAGAGCGTGCCCTCGCCGTACCGGACGCCGCCGACGATGGCGCCGGAGGCTTCCTGGCCGAGGATGTAGCCGTTGGGCTCGCCCCAGCGCTTGGTCGCCTCCTGCACCGTGAGCGCCAGCCCGCGCGAGACGCTGCCGAAGAACTTGTGGCCGGAATCGACGATCTCGCGTGGCCGGAAGGTCTCCGGCGCGCCGGGATCCTCGACGCCGCGGGCGGAGGCCGGCACGCTCGCGGAAACGCCGAACGCGGCCGCCGACAAGGCGAGGAGCCCGGCCGAGCTCAGGCCGGCCAGGGCGCGGCGGCGTGTCGGCGCGTCCTGCCGCAGGGTGGCCGTGCGGGGGGAATCGGGTGTGGTCATGGTTCCTCCTCGATCCGCTGAAGGCGGCGCCGTCATTGGACGCGATCGCGGGCCTGGACTTGGATGCGCACCTGGACGATGCCTTGCGTCCGCCCCCAAGGACATGCGGCAGACCTGCCGCCGGAGCGCACGGCGGTCGATCCGGGCGCGAGCTGAGGGATAGGTGGACACGATGTGGTTAACGCGGCGTGACTGCGCCATCCTCGTCCTGGCGGGCCTCGCGGAGCCGGCGATCGGACAGACGCCCGTCGCCGGCCCGCTCGCGCTCTCGGGCTTCGACCCGGTGAGCTACTTCCTGCCGAAGGGCCCGCGGGCGGGCTCGTCCGCGTTCGAGGCTTCCGGCGGCGGCAGGACCTGGCGGTTCGCCGGTGCCGCCAACCGCGCCGCCTACCTGCGCGACCCTACGGTCTACACGCCGCGGCTGGGCGGATACGACGTCGTCGGCATCCTCGACGGACGGCTGGTCGACGCCGATCCGCTGGTCTTCGCGGTGATCGAGGAGCGCCTTTACCTGTTCCGCAACGCCGAGCGACGGGATCGGGTGCTGGCGGACCCCACGCTGGCGGAGCGGGCGGAGGCGTCCTGGCCGAGCCTGCAGCCGCTCACGGACGGAGGACGGGAGTGAGCCGCGTCACCGCCGCGCCCTCCCGCGGCCGCAGGATCGGCCCGCGATCGGGAAGCGCGACCCGGGCGGCGAGCGCCGGATTGCCCAGAGCCGCGAACGGGCCGTTGCGATAGGCCATCGCGTGCCGGCCGTAGATGATCGGCCGGCCGGTGGGGGTGACGACACGGCCGCCGGCGGCGGTCAGGATGTGGTCGCCGGCCGCGGTGTCCCATTCCATGGTCGGTCCGCAGCGGACGTAGAGGTCGGCCTCGCCCGAGGCGATCAGCGCGAACTTGAGGGCCGAGCCGGCCGCGCGGCGCGATGTCACGCCGAGCGCGTCGAGGCAGGCCTCGGTCTCGGAATCGCCGTGGCGCCGGCTGCCGAGCGCGGTCAGCCCGTCCCGCGGCTCGGGCCGGGTTCGGACGGCGCGAGAGGGCCCGGGGCGGCCGGCCTCGATCGGCGCCTCGTGCGCGGCGACGCCCGCGTGCCAGACGCGGCCGACGCCCGGCGCGGCCAGCGCCGCGGCGACCGGGCGGTTGCCCTCGATCAGGGCGATGCACACGGCGAATTCCGGGCTGCCGGCGAGGAAGTCGCGGGTGCCGTCCAGGGGGTCGACCAGGAAGAACCGGTCGGCGGGCGGCACGTCGTGGCAGGTCTCCTCGGCCACCACCGGGATCGCCGGAAACCGTTCCAGGAGCTTGGCCAGGATCAGCTGCTCGGCCTCGAGGTCGGCATGGCTCGAGGGCGAGCCGTCCACCTTGAGCACGTGCGGGCAGTCGTTGCCGTGGTGGCCGAGCAGGATCTCGCCGGCGGCGCAGGCGATCTCGGCCAGGTACGCGGCGATGCGCTCGCGTTCCGGCCCGGAGAGGGAGACGATGGATGATGCCGCCATTGCCATGGCACCGTCTTGCTCCAGCCACCGATCCTTGTCGATGGCGGAGGCCGAAATCGGGTTCGGCCCGTCCCGACGCGTCTCAGTAGGTGGCGAACATCCGCGCGATCTCCGCGGGCTCGCGCGTCACCGTCAGGGCGAGCGCGAGCAGGATGCGGGCCTTCTGCGGCGTCAGGTTGTCGGCGCTGAGGATGCCGCGCTCCCTCAGGCGGGTGGTGAGCGGGACGACGCCGCTGCCCGCCCGGGTCGACTGCACCACGACGATGCCGGCGGCGGCGGCCTGCTCGAGGGCGTCGGCTTCGCGCGGCGGCGTCATGCCCGGCGCCAGCCCCGCCGAGACGATGCCCTGCGCTCCGGCCGCAAGGAAGGCCCGCACCGCCGTGCCGTCCGCGTCGGCATAGCCGTAGGACACGTCGACCCGCGGCAGCGCTTCGAGCGCGCGGATGTCGAAGGGCGTTCCCGGAGCGTGGCTCCGCTCCGAGCGCCGGTAGTACTGCACCGAGGCGCCGTCGACGTGGCCGAGCACCCCGAAATCCGGCGTCCGGAAGGTCTGGAGCCGGGCGACCGAGGTCTTGGTCACCTCGCGCGCCGCCTGGATCTCGTCGTTGAGGACGACGAGGACGCCGCGCCCGCGGGACTGCGCCGACGCCGCCGTGCGGATCGCCGCGACGAGGTTGAGCCCGGCATCGCTCGACAGGGCGCTCATCGGCCGCTGCGACCCGACGAGCACCACCGGGACGTCGACGGTGAGCGTCAGGCTCAGGGCGTAGGCGGTCTCCTCGAGGGTGGCGGTGCCGTGCCCGATGACGATGCCGGCGAGGTCGCGATGCTCCGCGACGAGGCGTTCGCAGGTCGTCGCCAGGTCGCGCCATTCCGCGAAGCCGATCGCCGGGCTCGGCACGGCGCGGAAGGCGACCGGCACCATCTCGGCGACCGCGCCCACCTCCGGCACGGCATCGAGGATCGCCTGCGCCTCCAGGCGGTTCCCGGTCGCGGTGTAGTCGAGGATGTCGAGGGAATCGCGACCGAGCGACGAGATCGTCCCGCCGGTGCCGATGAACGCGACCTTCGGCCTTGCCGTCATCGAATGTCTCCTGCTCGCTTCGCGTCGAGACCGCGTCCTACCCGCTGAGGCCGGCGGTTGTCTCGCGGCATCGCCGGGGACGGACGATGTGTCGGGCGAGGACGCGGTGCCGGCTCGCTCGCCCCGAGGATGGCGACACCGCGCGCGCCGATGCGGCTCAGCTGCGGAAGTCGAGCACGAGGGCCGAGGCGTTGCTGCTCGTGCTGGAAGTCCCGCTCGACGCGTAGCCGGTCGCGCTCGCCTGCGTCGATTGGAGCTGCTTGATGAAGCTCGCCAGCAGATCGCTCGTCGACGCGGTGCTGGTGCTGCCTGAGGCCGAGGCGTCGGGATCCGCGCTCGACGCATCGGACAGGTCGTTGCCGTCCGGCGCCGCGCCGAAGGGCGGTCCCGGGGGCGGGCCGCCCGCACCGCCGACCCCGCCATCCTTTGCCTCGCCCTTCGCGCCTCCCTTGGCGAACAGCGACGTCAACGTCGCCGCCTGGTCGCTGGTCAGCGTTCCGTTGGTGACCTGGTCGGCGATCAGGCCGTCGATGCGGCTCTTGATCTGGGACGGGTCGAGCCGCGACGCGGCGGAGGTGCTCGACGATGCCGACGCGGCACCGTTCGCGGTTTCGCCGGACTTGAGGCTGGCGTCGATCGAGTCGAGGGCGCTGGTGAGCGCGGTGGCGTCGGTCGCGGAAATGGTGCCGGCCGAGGCCTCGCTGTCGATCTCGGAGGCGACCCGGTTCTTGTGGGCGTGCGCCGGGCGCTGCGGCGCCTGGATCTGCGAGGCGGTGGTGCTGGAGATCGAACTCATGGGCGGCTTTCCCGTGAAGCTGCCGGAAACGCCCGGCCGCGGGTCCGTGTGCAAAGTGCCCACGCCACGGTTAAGGATCTGTTCGCCTTAATGTTTCGGTATGTTTCCAGCGGCGCCCAGCGGCCGTTCCCCCCTCCTCCCGCAGCGTAAATCGTACTGTGATGCTCGCCCGAGTCAGCGGGCGGCGACCCGCAATTGCGGGAACGCGGCGGGGAGCGGAGGCGCCGTGCGCAGGGCCGGTTGCGCCACGCCGTAGAGGCCGCGATGCTGCGGGTTCGGGCTCAGCCGGTCAGTCAGGCCGATCACCGTCTCGGCCGCGCCGAGAAGAAGCGCGCCTTCGGGTGCAAGCCGTTCGGCGAGCCGCCCGAGGATGTCGGCCTTGGTCGGCGTATCGAAGTAGATCAGCACGTTGCGGCAGTAGATCACGTCGAAGGAGCCGAGCGCCTCGAAGCCGTTGAGCAGGTTGAGCGGCCGGTAATCGATCGTCGCGCGCAGGGCCGGGGCGATCTGCCACTGCTCGCCGATCTGGGTGAAGTACTTCAGCAGCCACTGCACGGGCAGCCCGCGCTGCACCTCGAAATGGCTGTAGAGCCCGAGCTTGCCCTTCTCGATCACCTCGGTGGACAGGTCCGTCGCGACGATCTCGACCTGCCAGCCGGCAAGCTTGGCGCCAGCTTCCTGCAGCAGGATCGCGAGCGAATACGGCTCCTGGCCGGTCGAGGCCGCCGCGCACCAGATGCGCAGCCGGCGCTGGCCGGCACGGCGCGCCATCGCCTGAGGCAGCAGCACGTCGCGGAACAGATCGAACGGCGTCCGATCGCGGAAGAAGAAGGTCTCGTTGGTGGTCATCGCTTCGACGACCGCCTTCTCGATCGACGAATCGCGCGAGATCTTCAAGGTGCCGACGAGGTCGCGCAGCGTGGCGAGGCCGAAGCGGCGGCAGACGGGGGTGAGCCGGCTCTCGACGAGGTAGCGCTTCTCGGGGGTGAGCGCGAGGCCGGAGCGCTGCTTGAGATAGGCGCGCAGGAAATCGAATTCGAGCTCGGTCATGCCGTCTGTCCCGTGATCATGGCGCGCAGCGCAGGGCCGATCTCGGGAAGCGGCAGGATGGCCTGGGCCAGCCCCGCCTTGGCGATGCTGCCGGGCATGCCCCAGACGGTGCTCGTCGCCTCGTCCTGTGCGAGCACGGCGCCGCCGGCCTCGCACAGCGCGCGGGCGCCGTGGGTGCCGTCCGAGCCCATGCCGGTGAGCACGACGGAGAGGGTGGCGCCCCCGAACAAGGCGGCGGCGTCCTTGAACAGGACGTCCACGGCCGGCCGGCAGAAGTTCACCGGCGGTCCGTCGTCGAGGCGGATCACCGGCTCTCGGCCGCCCCCCCCCGTCAGGCCCATGTGGCGCCCGCCCGGCGCGACGTAGATCCGCCCGGGCTCGAGCCGTTCGTCGGCCTTGCCCTCGGCCGCGACGAGTCCGGTGCGAGTGGCGAGGTGCTCGGCGAAGACCGCGGTGAAGATCGGCGGCATGTGCTGGACGATCAGGATCGGCAGCCGGCGCAGCGTCGCCGCGCCGATCTTCTCGAGCATCTCGCCGACCGCCCGCGGGCCGCCGGTCGAGGCGCCGACGAGAAGGACGCGGGGCGCTAGGCCGGTGCGGGCCTTCGGGCGCAGGGTGACCGGGGCGCTCGGGCGCGGCGCTGCCGGGGCCGGCATCGGCGAGGGGGCGGCGCCGGGCGCGATCGGGGCCGGCGCCGGGCCGCGGCGGCGGGCGCGGGCGGCGCCGAACAGCCGCACCCGCTCCACGAGGTCGGCGCGGAAGGCGTCGGAGGTGGTGACGCCGCGGTTGCTCTCGGGCTTGGCGAGATAGTCGACCGCGCCGAGGGCGAGGCACTTGAGCGAGATGTCGGCGTTGCGCGTCGTCAGCGTCGACATCATCACGACCTGCACGGTCGGGCTGGCCGCGAGCATGCGCGGCAGCGCCTCGGTGCCGTCGAGCTCGGGCATGTCGATGTCTAGCAGCACTACGTCCGGATCGTGCCGCGTCATCATCTCCACGGCGATGCGGCCGTTCGAGGCGGTGCCGACGACGGTGAAGCCGGCCTCGCCGATCCAGCGCGCGACGAGCCCGCGCACCACGGCCGAGTCGTCGGCGATCAGCACCTTGATCGGCACGGACGCGGTCGCCCACGGCTTGGGCGCGAGGCTCGGGTTGGCGGCCAGCATGGGTTCGGCATCCCAATGACGATGGGGGAGTGGGGGTCGTTCGACGTCGCGGTCCAGCCGGCTCGACCGAGCCGACGCGGGCAGCCGGATCGGGCCTGCGTCAGGCCGCGGCCTGGACGACGCCGACCTGCTCGAGCTTGGCCGTCAGGATGTCGCGGTCGAACGGCTTCATGATGTACTCGTCCGCGCCCGCCCGGAGGGCCCGGGCGATGGCGCCGACGTCGTTCTCGGTCGTGCAGAACAGGATCTTCGGGCCGTTGCCGTCGGGCCGCTGGCGCAGGGCCTGGAGGAAGGCGTAGCCGTCCATGTTCGGCATGTTCCAGTCGAGCAGGATGACCTGGGGCATCGCCTCGGCGCAGCGCAGCAGGGCGTCGCTGCCGTCCTCGGCTTCCGAGACGTCGAAGCCGAGCGTCTCGATGATCCGCCGCGCCACCTTCCGGATCACGGCGGAATCGTCGACCACGAGGCAGGTGCGGGTTTCGGCTGAAGCGATGGTCACGGCGTCTTGCCCTCTCGGCTCTTTGCTGTCGGCGACGTCACGCTGCGGTCGCGCCGGCGCGTTCGGACGCGAAGACCAGCAGCGCGTTGACGTCGAGGATGACGAGCAGCCGGCCGTCGAGGCGATGGACTCCGAGGGCGAGGTCGCGCCAGCGGGCATCCAGGTTGATCGGCACCGGCTCGTGCGTCTCGACGCCGAGCTTCAGCACCTCGCCGACGCCGTCGACCACGAGGGCGAAGGTCTCGCCGCCCTGCTCCAGGCCGATCGCCATGCGCGCCGCACCTTCGGCGGCCGGAAGGCCGAGCCGGCGGCGCAGGCAGATCGCGGTGACGACGCGTCCGCGCAGGTTCAGCAGGCCGACGATCTCGGGTGGGCTCAACGGCACCGGCGTGACGCCGGCCGGGATGAACACGTCGTGCACCCGGTCGATGGCGAGCCCGAACATCGTGTCGCCGACGAAGACGGTCACGAAGTCCTGGGTCGTTCCCGCCTCCGTGGCGTTGCTGTTGGCAGCCTGCATGGTGGTGTCTCCCCGGCGTCGCGGCGCCGTCAAACCAGGATGGTCGGTTCGCGCCGGGATCGGCGCGGCACCGTCGGAACGGGCCGGTCTCAGGCGGCGTGGGCGCGGAGCGCCGCGTTCGGCGCGGCATCGAGCTCGGCGAGCGCCGCGACGAGGCCGCTGCGGTCGAACTTCGCCACGAGGTCGCTGATCGCGAGGGTGCGGGCCCGCTCGACCGCATCGGCCCCGATGGTGCCGGTGAGGCCGATCACCGGGAGGCCGGCGACCCGCGGGTCGCCCGCCCGCATCGCGCCGACGAGATCGAAGCCGCTGCGGCCCGGCATCTCCAGGTCGGTCACCACGACGCTGATCCGCGCATCCGCCTGGAGGATGGCGAGCGCCTCCTCGGCACCGGGCGCCGTGACGACGCGGTAGCCGGCGGCCTTCAGCACCGGGCTCAGCATGTCGCGGAAGAAGGCCGAATCGTCCACGAGCAGCAGCGTGGCGGTCTTCGCCGAGGCCGCCTTCGCGCCGCGCGCCCAGTCGTCGTAGGCCAGCGGTAGGAAGTGGGCGATGTTGATGATGTCGGTGGCACGGCCGCGCAGCACCGCCGACCCGATCAGGTCCGAACGCTCGGCCGCGATCTCGATGTCGAGGCGCTCCTCGACGATGTCGACGATCTCGTCGACCACGAGGCCCATCGCCCGGTCGCCGTCGGAGAACACCACCAGCGCCTGCGTCCCCTCGGTGCGGATCGCGATGGCCTCGTCGGCCGGGACCAGCGGCATCAGCCGGCCGCGATACTGGATCAGCGGACGGCCGCCGAGCCACTCGACCTTGCCGGCGTCGATCTCCTCCAGCCGCGTGACGAGCGACAGCGGAACCGCCTTGAAGCTGCCCGCGCCGCCCTTGAACACGAGGAGCGTGGTCTTCGGGTCGCCGAGCTCGGCCGCCTCGGCCTCGGCCTCGATCGGGCCGCCGCCCTGCGCGCCCTGGCTGACCTGCCGCGCGATGCCGTTCGGGTCGACGATCAGCACCACGGCGCCGTCGCCGAGGATGGTGTTGCCGGCGAACAGCGGGATGTGGCGCAGCTTCGAGGACATCGGCTTCACGACGATCTCCTCCGTGTGGAAGACCTCGTCGACGAGGATGCCGAAGCGCTGGCGCCCGACCTGGGCCACGACCACGAAGCCGGTCTCGGTCCCGGTGTCGTCCTGGCCGAGCAGGCCCTTGAGGGTCACGATCGGCAGCAGCCGCTCGCGCAGGCGCAGCACCGGCGCATCGTTGATGCGCTCGATCCGCTGCGGCGCGGTGGCGTCGACGCGCACCAGCTCGAGCACCGCGAGCTGCGGCACCGCGAAGCGGCTCTCGCCGGCCCGGACGATGAGGGCGGCGACGATCGCCAGCGTCAGCGGGATCTTGATGGTGAAGGTGGTGCCGACGCCCTTCTGCGTGGCGATGTCGATCACGCCGCCGATGGTCTCGATGTTGGTCTTCACCACGTCCATGCCGACGCCGCGGCCGGACACGGAGGTGACGGCGGCCGCGGTGGAGAACCCGGCGTCGAAGATGAACTTGGCGACCTGCGCGTCGGTCATGCGCTCGACGTCGGCCTGGGTCGCGATCCCGCGCTCCACGGCCTTCTTCCGGATCGCGACGAGATCGAGGCCCTTGCCGTCGTCGGCGATCTCGATCGTGATGGTCCCGCCCTCGTGGTAGGCCGAGAGGCGGATCGAGCCGCGGGCCGGCTTGCCGGCCGAGATCCGCTGCATGGTCGATTCGAGGCCGTGGTCGGCCGAGTTCCGGACCATGTGGGTCAGCGGGTCCTTGATGACCTCGAGGACCTGCCGGTCGAGCTCGGTCTCGGCGCCGAGCATCACCAGGTCGATCTGCTTGCCGAGCTCGCTCGACAGGTCGCGCACCACCCGCGGCAGCTTCTGCCAGGCGTTGCCGATCGGCTGCATGCGCGTCTTCATGACGCCTTCCTGCAGCTCGGCCGTGACGTGGGAGAGCCGCTGCAGCGGGACCTTGTAGCTCGAATCCTCGTGCTTGCGCGCGATCTCGAGGAGCTGGTTGCGGGTCAGCACCAGCTCGGACACCATCGTCATGAGGTGCTCGAGGGTGTCGACGTTCACCCGGATGGTCTGCATCTTGGCCAGGCCGCCCTCGGGGGCCTCGGCCGGCGCATCGCCCGACACCGGGGCCTTCGCGACCGGGGCCGGAGCTTCCTGCACGGGGGCCGCCGGTGCCTGTGCGATCGGAGCCGGGGCGACCGGTGCCTGAGCGATCGGCGCCGGCTCGGGCATCCAGGCGGAGGGGGCATCGTCGGGGCCGGGGGCCGCGAGGAACGCGGCTTCGAGGTCCTCGAGCGAGACCTCGCCGGGCTTGCTCTCGCGCACGACGATCTCGGGCAGCTTCGGCTCCGGAATCTTAAGCTCCGGGAGCTTGGCCTCGGCGATCTTGGGCTCGGGAGCTGCGGCGGCCTCGGGCGTGCCGAGCGACATGCGCTCCAGCGCCTCGATCAGGTCTGCGTCGCTGCCCGCGGGCTCGGTCCCGGTGGCTTCGAGGTCGGCGAGGATGAGCTTCAGGCGATCGAGCGTCGCGAGGATCAGGCTGACGGCCGGGCTGGTCACCGCGAGACCGTCGCGGAAGCGACCCATCAGGGTCTCGGCGGCATGCGCCAGTGCTTCCAGCCGCGGCAGGCCGAGGAAGCCGCAGGTTCCCTTGATGGTGTGCACGAGGCGGAAGATATTCCGGAGGATCGTCTCGTTGTTCGGATCCTGCTCGAACCGGACGAGTTCCGTGTCGACGGTGTCGAGATGCTCGCCGCTCTCAGTCAGAAACTCGCGCAGAAGGTCGTCCATCGGCGGTACTCGGATCACGTCTGCACGCACGTTCGTGCAGACGCATCCTGGCGCGCGAGCGGTTAGGGAAGCGTTTCCTCGGACCCGTTTTTTCGTGCGATGGCGTCGTGTCGTCCTGCGTTACAGCGACTTGCCGTCGTGCCAGACGCAGTTCGAGGCGAGGATCGCAAGATTCACGTCCGATTTTTGCGGTTGCGGCAGGGTTTTACCGTCCATCGCGAGATCGATCTTGATCTCCACCTGGCCCTTCGACTCGTTGGACCGCCGGGAGAAGTAGCAGTACTGCTGGTAGGGCTGGTCGGCGCTGTCCTTGAAGTTCCAGCCGGTCACGATCTGCCCGTCGAGATAGGGCACCTGCTTGAACACGGTGAAGGTTGTGTTGACGATCGCCTTCGAAGCCGGCGCCGCGTCGGCCCCGAGCTGCGCCTTCGTCGGCGTCGGGGCGCCGGCGGCCTTCGGCAGGCCGCCTTCGAGCTTCAGCACGTTGTCGGTCAGCGTCACCTCGCCCTTGGTCTTGAGCGTGACGTCGGAGAGCGCCGCCTGCATCGCCGCGGCGATCTTCTCGGCGGCGGTGTCGAACTGGTTCATCGTGGCCCAGCCGTAGGCCGCCGCGCCGATGCCGATGCCGGCCAGCGCGGTGAAGATCCCCGCCCCGGCCGCCCGGAACAGGAAGGCGCGGGCGAAGACGATGCGGGATTCCGCCCGCAGCCGGCCGTTGACCTGCTGCGCGAGCGCGATGTTCTCCGGCGACCCCTGCGCGACGTAGCTCATGCGCCCGCTCCCGCGCTGGCGGCCGGAAGGTTCGGCTGGTTCGCGGCCGCGATCCCCGGGGCGATCCCCGTGGCCGGGCGGTTGATCGGGATCACCGCGCCCGTCGCCGCCTCACGGTTCTGCCGCGGCAGCACCGGCTCGAGGTTCTGCTTCAGCGCTTCGGTGATCGATTCCAGCATGTAGGGCGTCGCCTCCGGGTTCACGGCGGCGCCGAGGTCGTCCTCGTCCATGAAGGTCTTGCGCACCGAGACAGCGCAGAGCGCGAGGATCGTCGAGGCGAAGGCGGCGCAGAGGGCCGGTAGGAACACGAAGATGCGCAGGAAGGCGTGCACCTGCTGCTCGGACACGTCGATCGGATCGACGCCGTAGACCATCGCCGTGAAGGAGTGCAGCTGCGAGCGGTTCACGGCGTTGCGGTAGGCCTGCTCGGCGTCTGCGACCTTGCGCTCGGCGGCGCCGCGGTCGAGCTGCGCACGGGCCTTGCGCGCCTCCTCGAGATCCTTGGTCAGCACGCCGCGATCGGCCGAGGCCTTGGCGACGCTCGACGAGAGCGTGGCGGTGCGCGGGTCGGTGACGCATTTCAGGTTCTGGTAGCGCACGCCGCGGCTGTTGGTGCCGAACACCTTCTCGCAGCGCTGCGCCGGCAGCGCCGAGAGCTGCGCCGCGTTGTCCGCGGCGCGCTTCTCGATCTGGTCGAGCTCGGTCGTGTACTGCGCGACCCGGGCGTCGGCCGAGGCGATGCGGTTGTCGATGGTGCTCCGGTCGGCCTGCGCGTCCTTGAGCGCGGTCTTGGTCTTGGAGGCCTCCATCAGGCGGGGATGGAACATCATCTCGCCGAGCTGCGAGACCGACTTCGTTGTCACGCCGGCGGCGAAGATGATGCCGACGACCGCGAGCGCGCGAATGAAGTACGAGCGCTGCGTCCGCGCCAGGATGCCGAGCGGCACGCGGCACAGCTCGACCGCGGCGTAGACCAGCGGCGCCAGCAGCATGAAGTAGAAGGCGTGGTTGTCGCCGTCGCTGTAGACCGCCGCGAACAGCCAGGCGCCCCAGAGCGAGGCGCCGATGACCATGAACTCGACGAGGTAGGCGATCGCGACGTAGCCCCACTTGATGCGATAGCCCTTCTCGACATGGCGCTCGTGCGTCCACCTGTCGGACTCGATGGCCCAGGCACGGCGCTCGCGCTGGACCTCCCGGCTCGGGGGCATCTTTCGCATGGGGCTCTCTAAGCTCGGATCGTATGCGACGCGCGGTTGAGCGTAACCGTTCGTTAATCGTTTTCGCTAAGCGGGCATTGTGCCGAATTTGGGCCGCATGGCGGCCATCCACCGGAACCGCATCCGGGGTGGCGCAAATGCCTCACTTCGAAGTCGCGAATTTGGGCGGGGCGGCCGTCCAATCGCGCCGCGGCGGCGTTTCGAGGTTGCTCGCGCGGCGCCCAACTCGCATGATCGCGGCGACCCAAAGCAGCGCCACCCGACCAAGAGGTTCGAACCGACCGCCGATGCCCGACGTCCATGCCGGCTCCTACAAGGAAGCGATCCTGTTCCTCGTCACCGCGGGCGTGGTGGTGCCGCTTTTCCATCGCCTGCGCATCAGCCCGGTGCTGGGCTTCATCGGGGCCGGCGCGCTCCTCGGGCCGTTCGGGCTCGGCCGCTTCGCCGACCAGTTCCACTGGGTTTCGCTGTTCACGATCGGCAACCGCACCGAGATCGCGCATCTGGCCGAGTTCGGCGTGATCTTCCTGATGTTCATGATCGGCGTCGAGCTGTCCTGGGAGCGGCTGCGCACGCTGCGGCGCCTGGTCTTCGGCCTCGGCTCGATCCAGGTGATCTGCTCGGCCCTGGTGATCGGGTCGATCCTGTTCGGGCTGAAGGTCCCGCTGGCGGGCGCGGTGATCGTCGGCATCGCGCTGGCGCTGTCCTCCACCGCCGTGGTGCTGCCGGTGCTGGCCGAGCAGCGCCGCCTGAACACGCCGGCCGGGCGCGCGAGCTTCGCGGTGCTGCTGTTCCAGGACCTTGCCGTGGCGCCGGTCCTGTTCGCGATCGCGGTGTCGGGCCGCAGCGACGGCGCCGACATGGGCGGCGCGCTGGCTCTGGCTCTCGCCCAGGCGGCGATCGCCCTGGTGCTGATCGTGGTCGCCGGCCGCCTCGCGCTTCGGCCGCTGTTCCACCTCGTGGCGCGCACCAAGTCGGCCGAGCTGTTCATGGCGGCCTGCCTGCTCGTCATCGTCGCGACCGCGCTGACGGCGGCCGCCTCGGGCCTGTCGATGACGCTGGGCGCCTTCGTCGCCGGGCTGCTGCTCGCCGAGACCGAGTACCGCCGGGCGATCGAGGCCACGATCGATCCGTTCAAGGGGCTCCTGCTCGGGGTGTTCTTCGTCTCCGTGGGGATGAACCTCGATCCCGCGCAGCTGCTGGCGGCGCCCGGCGCGATCCTCGGGCTCGCCTTCGCGCTGCTGTTCATCAAGGCGGCGGTCGTGGTGATGGCGGCGCCCGCGCTCAAGCTCTCCCGCGCCGTCGCCCTAGAGACCGCGATGCTGCTCGGGCCGGGCGGCGAGTTCGCCTTCGTGCTGATCGGCGGCGCGATGGCCGGCGGCCTGGTGCCGGAGCCGGTCGGGGGCGCGGCGCTGATCGTCACCACCGTGACGATGATCATGATCCCGGGCCTCGCGGCGCTCGGCCGGCGGATCGGGAAGCGCGCCTCGAAGAACCAGGCCGGGCGGGTGCGGGCCGACCCGCCGCCGGACAAGCAGCAGGACCGGGTCATCGTCGCCGGCTACGGCCGGGTCGGTCGGCAGGTCGGCGAGATGCTGGCCCGCCACAAGATCCCCTACCTCGCCCTCGACGCGGACGCCGCCCGCGTCGCCGAGCAGCGCCGGCTCGGCAAGCCGGTCTATTTCGGCGATTCCTCGAACACCGAGCTGCTGCGCCGCTGCGACATCGCCACCGCGCGGGCGCTGGTGGTGACTCTCGACAACCCGCACGCGGTCGAGGCGGTGGTGATGGCCGCCCGCGCCGAGCGAGCGGACCTGACCATCGTCGCGCGCGCCCGCGACGCCAAGCACGCGACCGCGCTCTACGAGCTCGGCGTCGACGACGCGGTGCCGGAGACGATCGAGGCCTCGCTTCAGCTGTCGGAGGCGGTGCTGGTGGATGTCGGCGTGCCGATGGGCCTCGTCATCGCCTCGATCCACGAGCGCCGCGACGAGTACCGCGCGATGCTCAAGCGCAAGGA